>NZ_JACJEY010000010.1:0-130230 GCF_014164295.1 Pseudoalteromonas sp. SG43-7 | reverse complement strand
TGGATCATGGTGATATGAATAAAAGCAGTAATGGTCAATCAGAAGATTGTTGTGACGTTGAATGTATTTGTCCTGCAAATGCTTGCTCATCTACGACAGTCCTAAATTCCAGTATTGATTCGACAGATATTCAAATATTCAGTGAATCTGTAGCTGCTCTGCAATCTAAACAACCTCATTCAATTTCCACTTCCCTTTATCGTCCACCAATTTTTGCCTAATACAGGATTAGTGCGTCCAAATTTCTCGCACATGTAATTAATTTTTCTGTTAGTCAATATAGCGTCGTAGCGCTATAGATATTTTCCAGCGATGTCTGGGGGCAAAAATGATCAATAAGTATTTAAAAATAGCAGTAGTAATGCTGCTTTCACCTGCGTTTGCAAACGCCAACGAACATAACCATGCAGACAATCACGACGTAACACCTTTGGAGTTAATCGTTTATAAAACCCCTACTTGTGGGTGTTGTAAAAAATGGATAACTCATATTGAAGACAAAGGGATCGTTGCGCATTCCAAAGATTTCCGAAACATCGGCAACATCAAAACTAAGTATGGTATCAAACCTAATTACCGTTCATGCCACACGGCAGTGAGTAGAAATGGATTTGCCTTTGAAGGTCATATACCTGCTAAATTTATTCAGCAGTTCTTATCAGAAGAACATCCCAATGCGATTGGGCTTTCAGTTCCAGCAATGCCAGTTGGCTCTCCCGGTATGGAAGTCGATGACCGCTTTATGCCATACAACGTGTTAATTCTATTTAAAGATGGAACGAGCAAAGTCTATGCAAAAGTTAAGACATACGAGGAGCAATTCTAATGAAATTGAACTCTTCAAACCTTACTTCACTTTCAACTGCATTAATACTCGGCTTATCTGTATTCTCAGCTCAAGCTGAGAAAGTAGTGTCGCTTGAACAAGCTATCACCTTAGCTCAGCAAAATGATCCTTGGCTTCATGGTAGCCGATTGAAACAAAGTGCAGTTGAAAATAGAAGTATTGCTTCAGGTACTTTGCCTGATCCGAAAGTATCGCTAGGGATAATGAATTTACCAACAGATACTTGGGATTTAGATCAGGAAGGAATGACTCAGCTAAAGGTTGGCGTCTCTCAAATGTTTCCGAGAGGCGACAGTCTAGAGATCAAGAAAGACCAGTTACAAATTGAGTCCACGAAATTTCCACTGTTACGAGAGGATCGTAAAGCTAAGTTGAAAAGCCAAGTGTCACAACTTTGGTTAGATGCTTACTTAGCCCAACAAACTATTAAATTGATTGAAGATGATTGGTCTCTCTTTGAGCAGATGGCAGAAGTGGCTAAAGCTAGCTATTCAAACGTTGTTGGTAAAACTAGACAGCAAGATGTTATTCGTGCTCAGTTGGAAATCGTGCAGTTAGATGACAGATTAACTTCGCAAAAGCAGAAACTAGAAACGACAATCGCTCGTCTCAATGAGTGGCTTCATATTTACGATGCGGATCGTTTGAATGAATCATTCAACTTTGACGCGCAACCATTAGAGTTTAGCGTCTCAAAAGAATTGCCTTCGATTCAATTGAATAATCCAACAGTCCTAAAAGCATCTAATTACTCAAGAAATCTATTGGCTCAGGAGCTTTCGAATCACCCAGCCATACTTGCGATTGATATAAAACGCAAAGCTTCAGAAAAAGGAATTGAGTTAGCCAAACAGCAATATGAGCCGCAATGGGGTGTTAATGCTAGTTATGCCTATCGCGACAATATGCCCTCTGGTGATAGCCGAGCTGATTTATTTTCTGTTGGGGTAACGTTTGATTTACCCTTGTTTACCGAGAACAGACAAGATAAGCAAGTTGCAGCTTCTATTGCAGATTCAGAGACTATTAAAACCGAGAAACTATTACTGACAAAGCAAATGATCAGTGTTTTAGAAAAAGAACTAAGACAGCTTAAACGCTTATCAGATAGACAATCTATCTATCAAGAACAACTCCTTAAACAAACTCATGACCAAGCAGAAGCGTCATTGACAGCCTACACAAATGATGATGGCGATTTTGCCGAAGTTGTTCGAGCAAGAATTGCCGAATTAAATACCAGAATATCAGCTTTAAGAATTGATGTTGACGCACTTAAAACAGTTGCTCGTATCAACTATTTCTTTGCGCATTCTCAATCTAACTCAAATGCTGAACATAAGTCGATGCAAACTTCACACAAAACTAATCAGCACTTATCCAGTCAGCAATTTGGAGAAAAATAATGTCAACGAATACAAAAACAATTATTGCCATCATCATTGGGGCAGCACTTGGTGCTGGAGCATTGAGTTTATATCAAGGTACTGGCTCAAACAGTAATAGTAATGAAGCAACATCAGGAGAAAAAAAGCCTCTGTATTGGGTTGCACCGATGGATTCTAATTACCGCCGGGACAAGCCCGGTAAGTCGCCTATGGGGATGGACCTAATTCCAGTGTATGAGGAAGGATCATCTGGTGATGACTTTGGCCCCGGAGCAGTAAAAATTGCGCCTCATGTAGTGAATAACCTTGGGGTTCGCACTGCACCTGTTGAACTGAAAAATATGCATACTGAAATCTCAACGGTAGGTTATGTTCAATATGATGAAGATAAGCTAATTCATATCCACCCACGGGTTGATGGCTGGATTGATAAACTTTACATCAAAGCAGCAGGTAACCCTGTAGAGAAAGGGCAGCCTCTTTATACACTATATTCTCCTCAGTTAGTTAATGCTCAGGAAGAGCTGTTAATAGCGTTAAAGCGCAACAATAGTTCTTTAATTTCAGCAGCCAAAGATCGCCTAAAAGCGTTACAGCTTTCAGCAGACTTTGTTCAAAAGCTAGAAAAGACACGAAAGGTTCAGCAAACAATTACCTTTTATTCACCACAAGCAGGTGTTGTCGATGGTTTGAAGGTTAGAGAAGGTTTTTATGTAAAGCCGGGAAACACCTTATTAAGCATTGGCCAGCTAGATCAAGTTTGGGTTGAAGCAGAAGTGTTTGAACGTGACGCAGCCTTAATTAAAAAAGGACTTCCTGTATCAATGACACTGGATTATTTACCCGGTGAGGACTGGGCTGGTGTCGTTGATTATGTTTATCCAACATTGAACAGTAAAACACGCACACTCCGAGTGAGATTGAAATTTGATAACACAGACTATCAATTAAAACCAAATATGTTTGCACAAGTCTCTATTCACGCTAATCAAGCTGATAGCACCATCCTCGTGCCTAAAGAAGCCGTTATTAGAACAGGTAAACAGGACAGAGTAGTACTTGCGTTAGGTGATGGGCAATTTAAATCTATTGAAGTGACTATTGGCCGGGTTGATATCGACAGCATCGAAATATTAGACGGCTTAAATGAAGATGACGTTGTGGTGACATCTGCCCAATTCTTGATTGATTCTGAATCAAGTAAAAGCTCTGACTTTAAACGAATGACTCATGATGAAGTGCCTAACTCTGTTTGGATGCAAGGGGATGTTAATAGTGTTATGGCAGGGCACCGCATGGTTAATATTTCACATGGCCCTGCTGAAGCTTGGGATTGGCCTGAAATGGTTATGGATTTTACTGTGGCTGAAAAAGTCGATATTGACTCATTAAAGTCAGGTCAATCTTTGCACTTTGAAGTGAGCAAAACCGAAGACGGTGGATATGAAATTACTGGAATTCATATCATGAGTGAGCCTGAAGTATCATCAGCAACAGTATCTGGTTTGATTAATGCGATTGATATTGATACACGGATTCTAAATATTAGCAGAGGCCCAATAGAGAAATGGGATAGACCTGCTGCGACGATGGATTTTATCGTCGCGGACAATATAGAAATGGTTGATTTCAATGTCGGTGATAATGTCACTTTCACTTTTGAGGTTAGAGATGACTTAGTTATCACTGACATTTCTCTTGAATCAGATGAACAACACGGCAAGGAAAATAAAGCTGCTGTTGATCATTCTAATCATTAAGTGGGAGAAAAATAATGATTGAATCAATTATTAGATGGTCTATCGGCAATCGTTTCTTTGTTTTGTTGATTACCTTAATTATCGCGTTTGGTGGTTTGTATTCATTACAAAAAACACCAGTAGATGCACTCCCCGATCTTTCTGATGTGCAGGTTATAATTAAGACGAGCTATCCGGGACAGGCACCACAAGTAGTGCAGGATCAAGTGACATTTCCTCTTACTACAGCGATGTTATCAGTGCCGGGGGCGCAAACTGTTCGTGGTTACTCATTTTTTGGTGATTCCTACGTCTACATTATTTTTGATGACGATACTGATTTGTATTGGGCTAGAAGCAGAGTACTTGAATACTTAAGCCAAGTAGCATCAAGCCTGCCTGATTCGGCAAAACCTCAATTAGGACCTGATGCAACAGGTGTGGGTTGGGTATACATTTACGCTTTAACAGATAAGTCTGGAAACCATGATCTAAGCCAATTAAGAAGCATTCAAGACTGGTTCTTAAAGTATGAACTACAAACTGTTCCGGGCGTGTCCGAAGTTGCCGCCGTTGGTGGTATGGTTAAGCAGTATCAAGTGCAAGTAGATCCTGATAAATTGAGAGCTTACGATATTCCTCTAAGTTTAATACAAATAGCCTTACAAAAAGGGAACAAAGAAACTGGCGCATCCGTTGTGGAAATGGCTGAAGCTGAATATATGGTTACCGCAACGGGGTATATTCAATCAGTTAGTGATATAGAGAAAATCCCACTTGGTATTAACGAACAAGGCACGCCATTGCGTATTGGTGATGTTGCTACCGTTAATTTAGGGCCTCAAATGCGCCGTGGTATCGCAGAGCTTAATGGTGAAGGCGAAGTTGTTGGTGGTGTTGTCGTTATGCGCTTTGGTGAAAACGCTCAACAAACCATAAACGGGGTAAAAGAAAAACTTGAATCGCTTAAATCTTCTCTACCAGAGGGGGTGGAGATTGTCCCTGTTTATGACAGATCGAAGTTAATAGATCGTGCTGTTGATAATCTTTGGAGCAAGTTGCTAGAGGAGCTTGCAGTCGTTGCTATTGTCTGTGTGGCTTTCCTATTTCATCTTCGCTCATCTATTGTGGCAGTTGTTACTCTGCCATTAGGTATCTTGGTGTCGTTCATTATCATGTATATGCAAGGCATCAATGCCAACATTATGTCTTTAGGCGGTATCGCTATTGCGATTGGTGCGATGACTGATGGTGCAATAGTGATGATTGAAAATATGCACAAGCATATGGAGAAAACACCACTAACAGATGAAAATCGCTGGCAAATTGTTGCTAAGGCTGCGAGTGAAGTAGGCCCTGCACTATTTTTTAGCTTACTGATCATTACAGTCTCATTCTTACCTGTATTTATCTTGGAAGCGCAAGAAGGAAGAATGTTCTCTCCGCTCGCCTATACAAAAACCTATGCAATGGCGGCATCAGCAGGTTTGGCGATCACATTGGTGCCTGTTTTGATGGGCTACTTTATTCGAGGCAAAGTTGTTTCTGAAAAGAAAAACCCGTTAAACCGATTATTGATTGCTATCTACATGCCTGTTTTAAAGCAAGTCATGAAGTTTCCAAAATCGACAATAGTAGCAGCAATATTAGTGACTATCGTTGGCTTTTGGCCTGTCGATAAAATTGGTAGTGAATTCATTCCGCCATTGGATGAAGGCGATCTCATGTATATGCCTACTACCTATCCCGGTATTTCAATTGGTAAAGCAAGGGAGTTATTGCAGCAAACAGACAAGCTTATTCGCACTGTGCCAGAAGTTGAAACTGTATTTGGTAAAGTAGGAAGAGCTGAAACTGCAACCGATCCTGCACCTTTAACCATGATTGAAACCTTTATTCAATTGAAGCCACGAGAGCAGTGGCGAGAGGGTGTGACTACTGAATCGTTAAAAGCTGAGTTTGATAAATTGGTTAAGTTTCCGGGCTTAACGAATGCTTGGGTTATGCCAATCAAGACCCGAATCGACATGTTAGCAACAGGCATAAAAACGCCTGTGGGTATTAAAGTCGCCGGACCAGAGCTTGATGTGATTCAGGAAATCGGCCAACAAATAGAGCAAATTTTACCCGAAGTTACAGGCACAGCATCAGTTTACTCAGAGCGAGTTGCAGGTGGACGATATATCAAGGTTGATATTTCACGCGATAAGGCAAGTCGCTTTGGGTTAAACATCGAAGATGTTCAACAAGTGGTTTCTACAGCTATTGGTGGTATGAACGTTACCCAAACGGTAGAAGGTCAAGAGCGTTACCCTGTTAACTTACGCTATCCGCAAGACTATCGAGACTCTCCTGAGCAGCTATCACGATTACCTGTTGTAACACCAAGTGGTCAACGCATTGCACTAGGTGATGTCGCAGATATTCGAGTTGAGAACGGTCCGCCGGGAATTAAGAGTGAAAATGCTCGTTTAAATGGCTGGACGTTTATCGATATAGACGGTGTTGACGTAGGTACTTATGTTGAAAGTGCAAAAATACACTTGGCTAATAATCTAAAACTACCAGCAGGTTATTCAATTACTTGGGCTGGGCAATACGAATATATGGAAAGAGCGAAAGAAAAGCTCACCTATGTATTGCCTTTAACACTCGCCATTATTGTTATTCTACTTTACTTAAACTTCAGAGCGTTTAGTGAGGTGGCTATCATTATCGTTACCTTGCCGATGGCGATGATTGGTGGCTTATGGTTGATGTATCTGGAAGGGTTTAACTTCTCTGTGGCTGTTGGCGTGGGCTTTATTGCTCTAGCTGGGGTAGCGGTTGAGATTGGTGTGATAATGTTGGTCTATCTCAATCAGGCACTTGCTGAGCTTAAGGAAAAAGCTGAAGAGCGAGCTGAACCTATCTCTGATGATGCATATCAAGATGCATTATTGCACGGTGCAGGCTTACGAGTTCGTCCAGTAATGATGACAGTTGCAACAATCATTATCGGCTTGATGCCCATTTTATATGGTACAGGAACAGGTTCGGAGATTATGAGTCGTATTGCTGCACCTATGGTAGGCGGAATGACAAGTGCTGTGCTACTCACTCTTATTGTGCTCCCAGTAATTTACTCAATCGTTAAAAAGCCAGAATTAAACGCCTTTAACAAGGAGCTTTCTAAGGCGGAGCTAAAAAGTAATGCTTAGCACGGCTAGAAAATATCACAAATGGCTAATGGCATTTGTCGGAATACAATTCCTCTTCTGGTCTATTACAGGCGTGTATATGGTGACTATGGATATTCACTATATACACGGCGAAACCTTGGCTAAGAGTGAGGAAGCCAAAATAGATTTAGCAAGTATGGATTACTCCATTGTAAAGCTAGCTGCGGATTATCCTAAAGCTAGCCAAGTTACACTTACTCAAAGTATGGGCCGTCCTTTGTATTCTTTTATTAATGGAGAAAATGGAAAAGTAGCAATAGATGCTAAAACTGGAGCTGTTCAGGCACTTGTAGATGAAATCAAGGCTAAAGAAATCGCACAATACCATTATGCGCTGAATCATCAAATCGACAGCGTAAGGTTGATTAAGTCAGCGACAAACTTGCCTGCTGAGTTGTCCCCAAGGCATTTACCTGTTTGGAGAGTGACGTTTGAGCAATTCTCCACACCGACATTTTATATAAGTCAACAAACAGGATCACTTGTTGCCAAGCGTCATGATTACTGGCGATTGTTTGATTGGATGTGGCGGTTCCACATTATGGATTACTATGATGGAGAAAACGTATCTAACTGGTTTTTGTTCTTGGTCGCAACTCTAGGTCTAATGGGAGCAATTACTGGCGCAGTATTGACTTATTACCGAGTGCTTTCCCCAAATAAAAAGGGAGTCATTTGATGCGACTATTTAAGTTAAATACAACGATACACAAGTGGCTTTCTTTATTTGTTGGTTTACAACTGCTTATTTGGTTGGGAACGGGCCTTTACTTCAATTTGATGGATCACAGTAAAGCCAGTGGTAATGAACTTAGAGTTCATTCTCATCATGAAGGTAGCATTACAGGCTTTGACCTATTCCCTATTAAAGACATTACTAGTAATGCTCCGCAGGAAGTAAACCTTATATGGGTTTTACATCAGCCTTACTATCATTTTGTGTTCGATAAGGGGCAGCATAGCTATCAAGAACGCCACTCAAAGCTATTTGATGCTGTAACAGGAAAGCCATTTAATTTGTCTGAAGAACAAGTACTAACTTTGGCAAAAAACTCCTACTCAGGACAGGGTAAGTTAACTACTCCAGTGTTATCTCAACCTCCGTTTTCTGATCACGTAAGGCAGCAAAATCCTATGTGGCAAGTTGCCGTTGAGGATGAGAACAATACAACTATTTATTTAGATAGTATTACAGGTCAAGTACTTCGCCATGCCAATGATGATTTCAGATTGAAAGATCTGATGATGAAGCTTCACTTTATGGACTATGGCAATTCTGGAGGATTTAACCATTGGTTGATCATTGCATTTGCTTTTGCAACGCTATTCCTTTCAATTACTGGTGTTACTTGGCTGATACAACAGTATCGAAGTGGTTTACTGAAGCTAGGTTGGGGCACTAACAGGCAAAAAGTGGCAGTGACGTTTTCCAATGAAAATACTATTACTGACATCTCAGCAGTTGGTCGCTCAACTGTACTAGAAGGGCTAGCTAGTTCACATGTATACCTTCCTTCAGGTTGCGGTGGTGGCGGTACTTGTGGCAAATGCGTGTTCTTAAGTTCAACTAAATTACCTATCACACTATCTGAACAGGAACATTTATCTCAGGAGCAACTTAAGGAAGGTTATCGGCTTGGATGTCAGCATAGGTTCTCTGAAATTAGTTCGATTGAAGTTAATACTGATCGCAATATTGAAAATCATGAGCTAGTTGTGGTTGCGACTAATTTCATTACTCCTTTTATCAAGGAAGTGAAATTTAAGCTGAAATCAGGCAAACAGTTGGCATTTAAAGCTGGTGCATATATGCAATTTGATGTGCCAGCAGGGATGAATAGCTTACGTCCAGATGATATGCCAGAGTGCTATGAAAAATACTGGGATAGCTACTATCATGGAAAATTTTCTCATAACGGTGTAACTCGCCACTACTCATTAGTTAACTTTGACGAGGAGTCTGATGAGTTAATGTTTAATATCCGTTGGCAGACCGCAAAGAATGGTTTTAAAGCAGGAATAGGTTCAAGTTATTTAGGTTCACTCCAAGTAGGTGAAACGATAACTGCAAAAGGCCCTTTTTCTGATTTTTATGCCACTTCAAATAAAAAAGTTAGTCGCGTGTTTATTGGTGCGGGTTCAGGACTTGCACCACTGAGGTCTATTATTTTTGAACAGTTGAAAAAGCATAAAGATAAAAGTGGTTTGACTCTTATCTATGGTGCGCGAACTGAAGATGACTTGCTATACCATAATGAATTGAAGTCACTGAGTGAGAAGCATAAAAACTTCTCTTATATTCCTACTCTTTCTAATCCTTCAGAAGAATGGCAAGGGCACTCAGGCTATGTTCAAAAAGTACTTCTGCCGTATATGAACCAAAAATCAGAACTGCTTTTGGCTGAGTTTTACTTGTGCGGTCCAGAAGCAATGATGAGTGAAGTGGAAAAAATAATTACAGATGCTGGGATTCCAAGTAATCAAATTTTCAAAGATAAATTTAGTCGTTAATCCATTAAATAAATAGAGGTATATATGAAAACATTAATTAAATTTTTAACCGTAATCAGTGTCGTTTTTAGTAGTGCGGTATTTGCGCATGTGCATCTTGAAAAAAGTGTGCCTGCTGATAATGCAATGCTAATGAATCCTCCAGAAGAGTTAACTTTGGTGTTCACCAAAGAGGTACGGGTTGTAAAAGTTTCATTGGCCAATAAACAAGGCGAAGAATTTAAATTTGGATTCGAGCCTTCTAAAGTCGCTACTAGCAAATTTACATGGAAACTACCTAAATTAGCTCCTGCAAACTATGCTGTGGATGTAACCTTCTTAGGTAACGATGGTCATAAAATGAAACATAGCTTCGGCTTTATGGTTCACTAAAATAGGCGGTGTGATTGATATGGAAATGTATATCTGGAATACAGTCATTGTACTGTCAAAAATTGTATTTTACGTCGGCTTTGCCTGTATTGCTGGTTATACATTTTTCAGGCAAATATTTGAGAATAATGAATCTCATACTAATGCTGTAATAGCGAATTTAACGTGGACAAGAACTTATATAGTTATGGCTTTGATCGCTAATATTACTTGGTTCTTTGCCAGTACTGGTGCAATGGCAGAAGAGGGAATTCAGGGGGCGATAGACGCTGATATATTGGCTATTATGTGGGACTCCTCTGTCGGCACTGGAGCTTTGCTTCGAGCGCTTGGGCTAGTTACCGCAATAATCGCTTTAGCTTTAAGGTTCAAACTCGCTGTGAACTCGTACTTAAAACAAAGCGCTTTAATGTTGAGTTTATTAATCCTTGCATACTCATTCACGTTACTGGGTCATATTTCTGAGTTAGGCACAATTGAAAAAGGCTTGCTTATTTTGCATGTGCTCGTTATGGCATGGTGGTTTGGGGCGTTATTGCCACTAAAACAGGCTTGCCATCAGCTAAGTTATGCAGAACTTCATTTGCTGATGGAAAGCTTTGGCAAACAAGCAAGTTTTACATTGAGCCTATTGTTGGTAGCAGGCCTCTGGCTCGTGATTCAATTGGTCGGAAGTCTTGATGCACTAATAAGCTCAAGTTACGGACAAACACTGTTGTTTAAATTGGCCCTTGTAGTGTCTATTTTGGCACTTGCTGCTAAACATAAACTAATACTCGTTCCACAACTTAAAAATAGTCAAGGCAGAGAGGCTTTATCTAAATCTATCTCGATAGAAATGGTAGTAGCTTTTGCCATTTTATCTGTAACGGCTGGGCTTACTAGTGTTGTTGGCCCTGCAAATTAAAACCTAAAAGAGAAAATGAAAATGAAAACAATAAATATCCTACTCGTTTTATTAATGACGTTTAGTTTCGCAGCAAACGCTCATGGTGATAAGAATAAAGACAAAGGATTGTTTAAAGGTGTAGATACACCAGCCGCAAAAGTTGTTTTGGCATTTCATCAAGCACTTGAAACTGGCAATCAAAAACAGGCTAGAGCGCAGTTAGCGGATGATGTCACCATTTTCGAGGGAGGCCGCGTTGAAAGGAGCGCTGATGAATATGCTCATCATCATATGTTGTCGGATATGAAGTATTTAGCAGCGATGAAGAGCGACACACTTGAACATCAAGTGACGATACTTGGAAATACAGCTATCTCTGCCTCGCGTAGTCAAACTAAAGGTACTTACAATGGTGAAGAACGTGATTATCAAGGGATGGAAACAATGGTTCTCGAAAAGCAAAACGGTGAATGGAAAATTAAGCACATTCATTGGTCACACTAATTTATTGGTCAAACCTCGGAGAGTAAAATGAGAATTAAAGATCCATTACATCAAATTTCTACACCGCGTAGACGCTTTGTACAAGGTTTAGCTGCTGGCGGTATATTAGCTGCTTTTCCAAGCATTCTTCATGCTGCTTCATCTTTAGTGGCTGGAACAATAACAGGTACTGTGCCCGAACTAAGTGGAGAAATAATAGATCTGGTGATAGATGAGTCACCCGTAAACTTCACAGGTGTTGTAAGAATGGCTACAACAATCAATGGCTCAATACCAGCTCCTACCTTGCGCCTCAGAGAAGGTGATGACGTTACTATCAGGGTAACTAATAAATTATCAGTGCCGAGTTCAATTCATTGGCATGGGATCATTCTTCCGTATCAAATGGATGGCGTACCGGGTATTAGCTTTAAAGGTATAATGCCGGGTGAAACCTTTGTTTATAAATTTAAGCTGCAACAAAGCGGCACATATTGGTATCACTCACACAGTGGCTTTCAAGAAATGACAGGTATGTACGGCGCATTAATTATTGAGCCAAGAGAAAAGGATATTATTAGTGCTGACAATGAGCATGTTATCCAATTGTCTGATTGGACTGATGATGACCCAATGGATTTGTTCCGCAAGTTAAAAGTACAGAGCGATGTATTTAACTTTAATCAACCTACTGTTCCAGAGTTTTTTGATGACATTTCAAATAGCAGCGTTTCAAATGCGCTACAACGCCGGGAAATGTGGAATAAAATGAGAATGAACCCTACAGATCTTGCAGACTTATCAGCATCTGCAATGACTTTTTTAATGAATGGTTGTGCGCCTTTGACAAACTGGCGTGGAATGTTTAAAGCTGGCGAAAAGGTTAGGCTTAGATTTATTAACGGTTCTAGCAATACGTTTTTTGATGTAAGAATACCTGAGCTGAAGTTAACAGTTGTACAAGCTGATGGACAAAATGTTGAACCTGTGACAGTAGATGAATTTAGATTTGGTCCCGGTGAAACTTATGATGTACTTGTCGAGCCAAAAAATGATGCATATACGATTTTTGCACAAAGCATGGATCGCTCAGGTTATGCTAAAGGTACTTTATCAATGGCACCTAATATTGATGCACCAGTACCTGCTCTAGATCCCGTTGAATGGTTAACGATGACAGATATGATGGGGAATATGGCCCAAGGTGGTGAGCATTCCGCGATGGCAGGTATGGCAGACATGTCGGGCATGAATTCTAATAAAATGGATCATAGTGCAATGGGTCATGGAGCGATGGCAATGGATCATAGTAAACATGGAATGACTAAAAACCCATTAGCTGTTGCTAGCACTAAAGTGCGTCATGCAAAAACAGAGTATGGAGCTTCTGTTGATATGCGTGTTGATATGCCTAGAACAAACCTTGATGATCCCGGTATAGGTTTACGTAAAAATGGACGCCGTGTTTTAACACTTGCAGATTTACATTCTCTTGAGGGAATTACAAACCAGCAAGAGCCAGAGGCTGAAATTGAATTACATTTAACTGGAAACATGGAGCGTTATAGCTGGTCATTTGATGGCTTGGAATTTGGAAAAAGCACGCCAGTTCACATGAAGCATAATCAACGTTTAAGAGTTATTTTACAAAACGATACAATGATGACACATCCCATGCACCTGCATGGTATGTGGAGCGATTTGGAGAATGAAAAAGGTGATGTACAGGTTCGTCGCCATACTATCCCTGTACAACCAGCGCAAAGAATTAGTTTTTTAACAACACCTCATGACGTAGGTCGCTGGGCATGGCATTGCCATTTATTATTCCACATGGATGCAGGTATGTTTAGAGAGGTAGTTGTATCATGAAAAAATTAATACTAACCAATACGTTAAGACTATTATTAATAGGTTTGCCCCTTATAAGTGTATCTGTATCTGCAAAAGATGAGATGACTGAGATGGGTGATTCTAAAATGCAAGCACAAGGTGGAGATGCACCTAAAGATGCTAGAGACCCCCATGCTTATGCAGCAGGTACAACTTTGACTGAAGGTCCTTATGCACTCAGTAGCGACAAACGACTGACTTTGGCAGATGAGCATTCATTTTACGCGCTACTAGGGGATCGTCTTGAATATAATGAGCAAACAAACGCAGGTGTTTTTGACTTTCAGGCATGGTATGGCACTACTTTTGATAGATTAGTCATCAAAACTGAAGGAGATTTTAGCGAAGGTAATTTAGAGGAGAACCAAACAGATTTTCTATGGGGCCACGCAATATCTGCTTATTGGGATACACAAGTCGGTATTCGACTTGATTACAATAACGAAGGTGAAAACCGCAAATGGCTAGCTTTTGGTTTACAAGGTCTAGCCCCCTACTGGTTTGAAATTGATATGACTGCGTATTTAGGAGAGCAAGGTAATAGTGCATTTTCGATCGAAGCTGAGTATGAGCTATTACTTACTCAAAAGTTAATTGTTCAACCACGAGCAGAGTTGACGCTTTACGGTAAGGATGACGTCCAAAATAACCTTGGTAGTGGCTTGTCTAGCAGTGCTATTGGTTTTCGGGTTCGTTATGAGTTTACCCGCCAGTTTGCTCCCTATGTTGGCGTTGAGTGGACAAATAAATTTGGTAATACAGCCGACTTTGCGAAGTTAAATGGGCAAAGTACTCGTGATACTGCTTTTGTTGCAGGTATCAAGTTCTGGCTCTGATATGAAGAAATACTATATTGACTTGATGAGAGCTACCGCAACTATATTGATGGTAGCTTTCGTTTTTTGGGGTTTAAACCATTTTAGTTATGTTAGGAAAGGCCTAGCTAATAGTTTTTTTGGAAAGAACTAAGAGCAGTAATAGTAAGCTACTTCTTGTTTTCAATCGGTGCCAGTCTGGTGTATACCTATCAAGGTGGAATATCAGCTAAGAAGTAAAGTTGGCGAATGGTTAAGGTTAAAGAGTCAAGGCAAAAAACATCGCCATTGAAAGACGTACAATAGGCCATTTTATCACTTTTGATGAACGGGAATTGGATGTGCCCGGGATAGAACCGATTGTTGCAAAGTACTGCGCTTAAAGCTGAACAATTGGAAAAATGATCCATTACTCAATACCTAGTTATGAGCGTAGGGTTTTTATTTCTTTTAATGGTGCTCATGCTTGGCTTCAATCTCATGAGTATAAATTAGACACCCCTTTTATACTTGTGAAGTTAAAGCTGTTTAAAAAAGTAAAAAGTAAAAAGTAAAAAGTAAAAAGTTTAGGTTTTAGTTCAAAGGTTGATCAAGATCATAAAATTATTTTTATAAAGTGGCTAATATTGTAGGTGATAAATAAGGAATTAAAATGTTTGGACTTTTCAAGTGGTTTAAAATAGTGGTAATTACTCTGTTGCTTACGCAGCATGGCTTTGCTATTGCTAAACCAATGAATTGTGAAGAACATCAAAATGGATCTTCCGACACGCATATTATACAACCAAGCAAAAATATGCATCATCAATCAATGAATGACAATAGTCACTATCACACTGAAAATTCGCAAGATTCTAAAAACCGTCATGGTGATGAAGACTGTGAAAAATGTAAAGCTGGTGATTGTGTTTGTTGTGAAGGCGGTTTTTGTACAAGCTTTCATTTAAATGCCTATCTTGTGGAAGCGCAAGACGAAGGTATTTGCAATATTCATTCTGAGCTAATTCTACAGCGTATACCCCTACCAAAATCTGGTATCCATCTCTTACTTTATCGTCCACCAATTATTGGCTAATCACGGGATCAGTGCGCCTTTTTTTCGCCAGTCCCATCAAAAATAAAACGATTTACTGATTGGTTTAAATTACCAACCGTTTTGAACAATTAGCACAATATTTTTTGGAGGCATGATGAACATGCTCAAACTATTGCTATTTACAGTACTTAATGCTGTCGATTTTGACCGAGATTTCTCTTTTACCAAAAAATTAGTTTTTAGCTTATTCACTAGAATTAGTACTTGACCTGTGTCTTAGACACAGGTCTAAGCTGAAGATGAGAGTACAAACTTAGCTAAAAAACTGAGGAGTGAATATGAAAGTTGCGGAGCTGGCAAAAAGCCTTGGAACGACTGCTGATACGGTGCGCTATTACACCAGATTAGGATTGTTAAAACCTGCTAAGTCAGTGAACGGCTACAAGTCATACTCGAATAAAGAAGTATCGAGACTTAAATTCATTTTAAGTGCCAGAAACCTTGGTTTTTCCGTTGCAGATATCAAGGAAATTATTAATGAATCTGAAGATGGTAAAAGTGCGTGCCCATTAGTCAGAAGCCTGATCAAAGAGCGGCTTGAAGAAACAGAAAAGCAGTTTCAAGCAATGTTGGCACTTCGAGGAAAAATGTCTTCTGCGCTTTCTCGATGGGAAGAAATGGAAGACAAAGCACCGACTGCAAACATGGTTTGTCATCTCATCGAAAACTTTGAGCAAATTAAAAAAGCATAGGAGGAAAAAGGGTGGCTACTAACACAAATATAAAAACTGAATCAGGCTGTTGCTGTCAGGCAAAAGCTCAATCCTCTTCGTGTAAAAGTAAGGAGAATACGTTGGAGAAAGTATCACATAACCAACAGCTTATCATTGAAGGTGCTGGGTGTGCTAGCTGTGTAGGCAAAATTGAAGGGGCGTTGAAGGCAACTCTTGGAGTCGTCAGTGCGGAAATGAATTTTGCTGATAGGACAGTAACAGTTTATGGGACAGCTAAAACAAAAGAGTTGATCAAAGCTGTTGAGTCAGTGGGGTATAACGCGAAGCCAATTGATGATAGCTCAGCAACAGATGCGCTTGATGAGAAAGAGGCTGCGGATTTTGCATATTACAAAAAGCTAATGCGCGATACGTTTATTGCCCTTTCACTCGGCGTTCCTTTGATGATCTACAGCATTGTAGTTGGAGAAATGACGGTTGAAACAAACCTTGAACGAATTTCTTGGTTGGTTGTAGGCATTTTAACTTTTGGTGTTATGTATTTTTCAGGCAAGCATTTCTATGTAGGAGCATGGAAGAGCTTCAAAAATCATTCAGCCAATATGGACACCCTAATTGCTTTAGGAACAGGCACGGCTTGGTTGTATTCGATGGTTGTCGTGTTTGCACCTGACGCTGTTCCATTGATGGCACGGCATGTTTATTTTGAAGCTACCGCCATGATCATTGGCTTAATTGATTTAGGTTTAGCATTAGAAATCAAAGCCAGAGGTAAAACCTCTGAGGCCATTAAACGTCTTATCGGCTTGCAAGCCAAAACAGCAACCGTGGTTCGTGACAACAAAGAAGTTCAGATAGGTATTGAGCAGGTTTTATTTAACGATATTGTGAAGGTAAAACCGGGTGAAAAAATTCCCGTCGATGGCGTGGTATTGGAAGGACACACCTCTATTGATGAGTCCATGCTGACAGGCGAACCTATGCCTGCTGAAAAAGCTGAAGAAGATGAGGTTGTCGCAGGTACTTTGAACAAATCAGGCATGATTTTATTTAGAGCCACACGCGTTGGTAAAGACACGGCGCTTGCACAGATCATCAATATGGTGAAACGAGCACAAAATTCGAAACCGCCGATTGGCCGTTTGGCCGATGTTATTTCAGCTTTTTTCGTACCTGTCGTGATGATCACCTCTGTGTTAAGTGCGCTAGCATGGCTTAACTTTGGACCTGAGCCAGCCATTGCTTTTGCCATCGTTTCAGCAACTACTGTGCTTATTATTGCCTGCCCGTGTGCTTTAGGCTTGGCAACACCCATGTCTGTCATGGTGGGAGTAGGAAAAGCAGCAGAAGCCGGAGTGCTTATTCGCAACGGTGAGGCACTGCAAACCGCCTCTAAAATCACTGCCATGATTTTAGATAAAACGGGCACTATTACTGAAGGGGCACCTAAGGTAACCGATATTATTTTAGCAAAAGCTACTGACGAAAAAGACGTACTACAGCTTGCAGCAAGTTTAGAAAGCGGCTCAGAGCATCCTTTAGCGCAAGCGATTGTTGAAAGTGCGTTAGATCAGGATATTGAGTTACTAAAAATTGAAGCCTTTAACGCCATTACGGGTTTTGGTGTAGAAGCAAGCTGCAACAACAAAGCCCTGCTTTTCGGAAACGATAAACTAATGAAGTTAAAAGGCATAGACCTCACAGGCTTTGTTGAACAAGCACAGTCTTTAGCCAAAGAAGCCAAAACACCTATGTACTTTGCTGTAGATGGTGAACTTGCAGCAATCATTGCTGTTGCAGATCCTATCAAGTCAGACTCAATCTCTGCTATCAAACGGCTTCATGCTAATGGTATACGCGTCATCATGTTAACGGGTGATAACAAGGAAACCGCTGCCGCCGTAGCTAAAAAAGTGGGTATTAGTGAGTTTCTTGCTGAAGTGCTGCCAGAAGATAAAGCCAACAAGGTGAAAGAGCTACAAGAAGGCGGCGAAATTGTTGGTATGACAGGAGATGGCATCAACGATGCTCCTGCGCTAGCGTTAGCCGATGTTGGCTTCGCCATAGGCACAGGGACTGATGTAGCTATCGAAAGTGCTGACATTACCCTAATGCGTGGTTCACTTCATGGCCTTGCTGATGCCATAGCGGTAAGCAAAGCTACTTTACGAAATATCAAACAAAACTTGTTTGGCGCGTTTGTCTATAACGTAGCCGGGATTCCTTTTGCTGCGGGGGTTCTATATCCCTTCTTTGGCATTCTGCTTAGCCCTGTAATTGCAGGTGCTGCAATGGCGTTTTCGTCATTGACTGTAGTGTCAAATGCAAATCGACTTCGCTTTTTTAAAGCAAAAGAGCATTAAGGAGAATCACAATGATGGTTATTAACTTATTAGGCTTAATGTTAATCGCGCTGATTGTTTGGTGGTTTTGGCTATATAAACCCAATAAAACAATCGTTCAAGGTAATGAAGTACTCATTGAAGTGAGGGATGGTGTGTATTCCCCATCCTCAATTCAGGTGTCTGCTAGCCAACCTGTCACTCTGAAGTTTATGCGCAAAGATCAATCCCCCTGCGCTGAAACAATGCTTATTCCTTCATTGGATATAAGCGAACAGCTTAAATTAAATGAAATTACTCAAATTACCCTATTGAACTTATCACCGGGAGAGCATGAGTTTCACTGTCAGATGCAAATGTATCGCGGTGTCTTAAAAGTCGTTTAGGAGGGCAATATGAAAAATCAACACCCTAATTTTTGGTCAACACCTACAGGCTGGGCTGCACTGGCACTTATTGCCGCAGTGACCTACTTCTTAGTGCTTGAGCATGGTCAACATATGCTGCAATTTCTTCCCTACTTGATTTTATTGCTATGCCCCTTGATGCACGTATTTATGCATGGCAGTCATGGTAAACATGGTCACGATCATTCACATGCGCCTGATGAAAAAAAGGAAGAGAGCTTTCAAGAACTCACGGATAAAAATGCAGCCTATCGCGATGGCTACATACAAGGGTTAGAAAAGGCACGTAAGGAATCACATAAAAAGGAGAGCAGTGATGAATGAAACATATGATTATGGCTTATGGTCAATGGTGATACTGAACTCAGCAATTTTTATCTTTTTTGCCTTTAGTTTTGTCAAACCAAAAACATCAACTGATTGGAGAAGTCTAAGCGCGTTCTCTGCCTTTATTGTTGCCCTATTTACTGAAATGTATGGCTTTCCTTTAACTATCTATTTTCTGTCGGGGTGGCTGACGGAGACCTATCCAGAAGTAAATTTCTTTGCGCATGAAAATGGGCATTTATTACATACTTTCTTTGGATTTCAAGGTGATGCCCATTGGGACCCATTTCATATAGTGAGTATGGTGTTAATTGTTGCAGGTTTCTTTATGTTGTCTTCAGCATGGAATGTATTGCATCACGCGCAAAAACATCATCAATTGGCTACAACTGGATGGTATGCAAGGTGTCGCCACCCACAGTATGTAGCTTTCATTCTAATCATGTTCGGCTTTTTATTGCAGTGGCCGACAATCCCAACACTTGCGATGTTTCCGATCTTAGTCGTTGTTTACGTCAAGCTAGCGAAACGCGAAGAAGCACAAGCGATTGCTGAGTTTGGTTCGGAGTACCACAGGTATATGGAATCGACACCAAGTTGGATCCCAAATTTTAATAAAAGTGTAGAAGGTAAAAATCATGAAAACGTTAACTAAATCAATTTTATTTATTAGTTCACTACTTATAACCACTAGCTCATTTGCCCAAAACAATGAGCATAAGCATGAAGGTGCGAACAAAGCTGATATGCATCAAGGCATGGCAATACCACATGAGAACATGGGAGAAATGCACAAAAAGATGATGGAAATGAAAAAGGAAGTCCATGCCATTAAAACTGAAAAAGATCCTGAAAAGCAACAGCAGATGATGGTTGAACATCACCGTTCAATGATGAAGATGATGCAATCCATGCACAAAAACATGGAAGAAATGCCAATGCATCAACAAATCAAGATGGCTGAACATCATTTAGAAATGATGGGGAACATGATGCCGCAGATGAACCGTAAAATGGAAGAAATGAAAGATAGCAATCAACAGCATTCACACAAACATTAGGAGAAAAATTATGAGCGATTTAAATCATAGAGTTGGCGTTAAAGAGCAAAATTTAGTTGTTCGAAACCTAAAGCTTAGCAATGTCACAGAAGAAAGCTGTGACGAGTTAGTAAAAGAAATAGATCAGCTTTTTGGTATAGATGAAGTTAGTTACAACATCAAAGAAGGTGAAATACACCTTGCCTATGATGCCGCAAACGTAAGCCTTGATGGGATTGAGGAGGTAATCCGTAAGTATGGCGCAGATGTTCATGATGATTGGTGGACACATACTAAAGAAAGTTACTATAAATTTGTTGATCAGAACATCAAAGATAACTCTGTTCATAAGCCTTGGAGTTGTCATCAAGCACCTTCGGGGGCTGGCCGGAAAAACAAATGAATTCATAAAAAAGTGTATAGATAATTAGTTAGTCAAATGAGGTAACAGTGATGAAAACACCCTATATAAAAGCTCTTTTATTGCTTACATTCGGTTTATATTTAGTGGGTTGTTCCAATACCACTTTTTATCATAAATACATGATGAGAGGTCAGGTAGTAGAAAGTTCTGATAATCGAACTCTAATCTGTATTGGTGCTAAGCATGGCGCAGAGGTTGGGCAAAAATACAGTGTTATTAGATTCCATGAAAGAATAGTATTGAGTGAAGGTGAAGATCCCTACACTATCGAAAAGGTAGGAACGGTACAAATTACTAAAATTGTGAATGATCATTTCGCAACTGTAAAGCTAGTGTCTGGTGACATTGCAGCGAAAGATATGGTGGAACTTGAAAACTAATAAAGTGGTGGCGAAAGCCACCACAAGAGCATAACAATAAAACTTAATGAAAAAACTTTAGTGTTATTTTGTACAACCTTTGAGATTGTTTGCTCAGTTCTGGTTATCTTGATGCCAGCACGACAGAAAAAATGTTACATATGAATTAGAAAGGTGTGGGCTGGCATCCTAGGTCTAATATTAACAGTTAAGGGGCCGCCGAATAGAGCTATACCTTTACATCAGCAGCATAATCAATGCTCCCGCGATCATAAATAAGTTTTCAGATAGCGATACAAATCCAAGTGGCACACTGCTATCGCCGCCTACACAGGCACACTTTAACTGGCGTTTGTCGATGTAAACGGCTTTGAAAACTGAAATTGCTCCAACTGTGCCGATAAACAATGAAAATGGTGCCACTGCGAGAGGCTGTAGTTGGGCAACCATACCAATACCTGCATATGCTTCAATGAAGGGATAAATATAACCATATCTTATCCATCTCATCGCTAGTAAATCATAAGTAATAAACGAATTTGTGAAACTGTATAGGTCTTTCAGTTTTTGCACCGCTAAGAGCGTCATTGAAAAAGCTATAAATAGCATCAGTGTTCTGATGGAGATAAATGAGCCGGAAGCAAAATGTTGAGATGCGACAGCAAGAAGTGCAGCTATCGAGAAAATGGCTACAACGGGCGTGTAGGTTGTGCCAGTTTGACCTGCTTCATCTTTACCAAAATACTCTCTTAAGTCATCGTATCCTCCGACACGCTTTCCTTCAATAAAGGTTTGTGGCGTAGTTTTGACATCATGCTTAGCTTTGAAGTCATCAGCTTGTTGTCTTGACGTGAGCTTATGATCTTCTACATCATACCCTTGCCTCTCCAGCAAATCTTTCGACCTTAAACCATAGGGGCAGATATGTTCGTCAGTGACCATTCTGTACAGGGTAGCTGTCTTAGTCATCTTAGTCTCCTTTGTTCAGTGTGCCTTCAAACTTTGGGAGCGGTCGTTGCTCAGCCTGAGCTTGTGAGCTGACCTTTCCATTTTCAGAAATATCTTTAATCAGCCATTCCATTTCTTTTATTTCTTTTCGTTGGGCTTTAATAATACCATTTGCCAATTCACGCACGCGTACATCCTCCAAAGTTGAATGCTCACTAGTAAGAATAGCAATGGAGTGATGAGGAATCATCGCTTTCATGTAAGCAGTGTCAGAAATTGTGCTTTGAGAGCGAACAAGATAAAGACATATGGCAAACAGTATTGTCGCCAATAGAAAAATAGCCATGTTGAGCTTCTTGTTACTGTACATGCCAAGCATAAAGGCCAGCATGATCATTGCCATACCTGCTCCCATATACAACGCCATATAGATACGCGTTTCACTAAACCATATATGTGATACTGCGTAAGTGTTGAGATACATCATGACAAACATAGCAATGGTTGAGGTGATGATCATTGCAGCAAATCTTGAGTATTTCATAAGTAATCCTTACATTGATAGTGTAAATATTTCCCACTGTTAGCCTATTATTCTCTACATGTGGTCATGTTCTCGAAAAAGTGCAAGTAATGAGCCAGTATCAATAAGAGTATTTGTAATACGATTGACTCAATTTCAGCTTATATCTAAAGTTTAAGTTTTGAACTTATGATAGACACAGGCTAAATTGGCTTTAGTTAACAATCTAATGGGAGAACTCAAAGCACTACAAGCTGAGCTTCAACAAATGGCAAGCTCGTGTACAAGTGAAGCGTGTGAAATAATTAAGTCACTTTATAGTTAGAATTGTCATTCATTTTCTATCCGTAGTGTACGAATTTCTATTTTTTATTACGTTCATGTACGAAATTTATTTAATATACTTTCGTTCATTTAATTGTTAAGGTGTGCGAAAGTTACAGGTTTCGTATATATGAAAGTTGGTTTTGCAAGAGTTTCAACTAAAGAACAAGATTTAAATGTTCAACTGTCCAAGTTGGACGCTCAGGGCTGTGAAAAAATATTCCAAGGCAAACAGTCTGGTGCTTCGATTCGAAATGAAGAAAAGCTTTAGGAACTCATCGACTTTATCAGGGAAGGTGATGAAGTTATTGTTACTCGCCTCGACCGTTTGGGACGGTCGTTAAAATCTATTCTTGAGGCAATTGAAAGCATCCATAAGAAAGGTGCTTGTTTGAATATTATCGACGGCTCTCTCAATACCAAAAATGATAATCCGTTTGCCACTGCCATGATCAACCTATGTGGAGTATTTGTGACTGTGCATAATGATTGAGATTGATCTCATTTTAGACTGAAAGGTTTTAAAGGGATGCCGCCAATCTCTCTTTTTATGAAAGTATGATTTTTTAATCATAATATCTGAGACTCAATCAGTTATATTACGATAATTTGATGCTATTTGCTAACGGCAGCTCCTCCGACATTGCGGACATTAGCATCAATGAATACCTTATGATTTCACTTAGCCAAAAGCGGAAGTTAGCTTTTGAGTTATTAACGAAAATTCAGAGTGTAAAGCAGACGTTGAAGAGTCAATAATAAACTTCAATTTAAACACTCTAGTGCATTAACGGCTGCAACTAATTTTGTCGTTCTAGAATTGGCGGAATTTTGCTGTTCCATATGAGAAGTAAACACACCAGTCACCATTCAATAGTTTGGCAAAACCTTGTGTGACTCATACTTGTGATACCGCTGACATGAATTTGTCAGCATTTCTTCCGTTTTTATCTGTCCACATTTAGGACATGCAATAGTCGATTAATGTTCTATATTCTGCCCGTATGCCTCTAACAGAGTTTATCTAGTGACTTAATGATCCCGCATGCTTCAATAGTATTGTTCGAACCACAAGCACTAGCCATCTGTTGTAATTCAGCTTTAAGCGCCCTTAATTCTTTCATGCGTTTATTCACTAGTGCAAGTTGCTGATCAATTAATGCATTAACGCTAGAGCAGCTTTCTTCTGGCTTATTTTTTAATTCGATAAGACGTTTAATATCATTGAGTGATATATCTAGGCTGCGACAATGTTTTACGAACTCCAATTGTTTAAGTGCTTTACTATCATACAGCCTGAAATTACCTTCTGAACGGTTTGGATTTAACAGTAATCCTTCTCTTTCATAATATCTAATCGTTTGTATTGAACAGCCCGATTTTTTAGACAATTCGCCTATTTTCATCAATTTCCCCCAGACATTTGACTCTATAGTTACTATAGAGTCTATAGTATAAGTATGCAACGAAAAGGATATATAAAAAATGACTGAGAAATATTTAAACAATACGAATATCGTTAATTTTGAACACAAAGATATCCAATCCTTGATCGATCAACGTAGGTGGAAAAACTTGGATAACTTCAACAAAATTGGTGCCGCTTATCAGTTTGTAAAAGATGAGATTTTCTTTGGTTATAATGAAAGCGATGATATTGCAGCAAGCGATGTGCTAGCAGATGGTTATGGACAATGTAATACTAAGGGTAATCTGTTAATGGCACTATTGCGTGGACTAGGCATTCAATGCCGATTTCATGGGTTTACCATAGACCAGCAACTACAAAAAGGTGCTATCCCAAGCTATGTATTTTGGTTAGCACCTAAATACATCATTCATAGTTGGGTAGAAGTTTACTTTGAAGGGCGTTGGATAAACTTAGAGGGCTTTATATTGGATGAGCAATACTTAAGCTCTCTACAGGAGAAATTTGACCAAGTAAAAGATGATTTTTGTGGTTATGGTGTTGCAACAAAGTGCTTTTCATCACCAGATACAGATTGGCGTGGAGAAAATACCTATATTCAAAAAGAAGGTATTCATGATGACTTTGGGCTTTATGATTCCCCTGATGAGTTCTATCTCGAAAAAGGGACTAACTTGTCGGGGTTCAAACGCTGGATATATCAACGCTTGATACGTCACTTGATTAATATGAATGTATCAAAACTAAGAAATAGAAAAGTACTAGAGGTACAAAATGCACAACCATAATCATAGTCATCAACATGGTAAAGATGACCGTATTGGTTGGGCATTTTTCCTTAATGTGACATTCACTATTATCGAATTTATAGGTGGTTGGCTCACTAACAGTACGGCGATAATGGCAGATGCAGTTCATGATTTGGGTGATAGCCTGTCTATAGGGTTTGCTTGGTTATTGAGTCGTTTTTCAAATAAAGAAGCATCAGATAGGTTTAGTTATGGTTATCGTAGACTTACTCTCTTTGGCGCATTGATAAACAGTATTGTTTTAATCATTGGCTCAATTTGGATTTTATTTGAAGCAATTCCAAGGCTGTCCAATCCTGAAATGCCTGTAGTCGAGGGGATGTTAGGGCTAGCGATACTCGGCGTTGCCGTTAACGGATATGCTGTATTAAAATTAAAAGCGGGTGAAACATTAAATGAGAAAGTGCTGACATGGCACCTTCTTGAAGATGTACTTGGATGGGTTGCCGTTCTTATAGTCTCTATCGTACTGTTGTTCGCTGAACTGCCGATATTAGATCCCCTTTTATCAATAGGGTTCACGCTGTTCATCTTGTTTAATGTTTTCAAAAACCTGAAATCAACACTCGTTTTATTTCTTCAAGCTGCACCCGATAAAGAGACTCAAAAGCGTATTAAACTATCACTAATGGAATTTCCTGAAGTTAATGGTATCCACCACATGCACTTTTGGTCACTAGATGGTGAAAGTCACGTTTTAACAGCGCACCTTGAGCTGAGTGACAACTTTGACGTTAAAGAATTAATTAGGCTTAAACAAGAAGTTGCAGCTAAATTATCTTCCTATCATTTATCGCATACAACGATAGAGTTTGAGTTTTTAAATGAAAATTGTCGGGATGAAGCGCAGTAAGCTTTATCAATAAAATGTTGGGCATACAATATAAAAAGCAGCTTAATTAGGCATAACCTAGTAATTAAGCTGCTTTTTTGTTTTTAAATTTCGTCAGATTGCTGTTTACTACTCTCAGCGCCATGCGCCCATTGATATAAAATAGGCAATACAAACAAAGTTAAAATTGTAGAAGATACAATACCGCCGATAACAACTGTTGCTAGTGGTCGTTGCACTTCTGCACCAATTCCAGTGTTTAACGCCATTGGAATAAAACCTAAACTTGCGACCAGTGCCGTCATTAAAATAGGTCTTAAACGAATGATGGCACCTTCAATGATCGCTACGTAAAGGTCGCCTTTTTCATGCCAAAGATCTCGAATAAAAGCCAACATAACCAAGCCATTTAATACGGCAACACCTGACAATGCTATGAAGCCGACACCTGCCGAAATAGATAAAGGCATGTCTCTTAAATAAAGAGAAATTACGCCCCCAGTTAATGCTAACGGTACACCACTGAAAATGATCAATGCATCTTTTAATGAACCAAATGCAATAACCAAAATACCTAAGATAACAATTAGTGTGATCGGCACAACTAAGCTTAATCTTTTACTCGCTGACTCTAGCTGTTCAAAGGTTCCGCCATAATCAAGCCAGTATCCTGCTGGAATTTCTCCTTCCTGATTAATTTTAGCTTTCACTTCTTTGACAAAACCGCCTAAATCTCTACCACGAACATTGACGGTAACCACAACTCTTCTTTTACCTCTCTCACGGCTAATTTGAGCAGGTAAAGACTCAGATTTAAGCTCTGCAACTTCTTCAAGTGGCACATAGTTACCATTCTCAAGTGGAAGCGGCAGATGCTTCAAGCTATCGATATCCGTTCTTATTTGCTCCGGTAGACGAACAACTAACTCAAATCGTCTGTCTCCTTCATAAATGATCCCCGCAGATTCACCGCCAATTGCAGTAGCAACCCAGTCTTGCAGTTCGGTAACGCTCAAACCATACCTACCAAGCGCTTCTCGTTTAGGAATTACTGATAAAGATGGAACACCTGTGACCTGTTCCATTCGGGCATCAGCAGCACCGTCCACGGTTTTCACTATATTTAGAATATCTTTTGCGGTGAGTAATAACCGATCCAAATCATCACCAAATATTTTGATGCCGACATCAGCTCTAACGCCAGAAATCAATTCATTGAAACGCATTTGAATAGGCTGAGTGAATTCATAGTTGTTGCCCGGAATGTTTTTCAGTACCTCTTCCATTTCTTCAACTAATTCACTCTTTGGCTTTGAAGGTTCGGCCCAATCTTTACGTGGTTTTAAAATAACAAAGATATCAGCAATACTCGGTGGCATTGGGTCAGTTGCTACTTCTGGTGTGCCGATGCGCGAGAATACTTTATCAACTTCAGGAAACGCTTTAATACGTTGCTCAAGTACTTCTTGCATTTCTACTGATTGCTCTAGGCCAGTCGATGGAATTCTTAATGCCTGTAGTGCAATATCACCTTCATTTAATTGAGGAACAAATTCTGTCCCAAGCGTAGTTGCTAACCAAAGGCTATACCCCATTAACAGCGTTGAGAATGAAACAATAATCCAACGAAATTTCATCGCCATTTTTAACAATGGTTCATAAATAGACTTGGTTGAACGAATAACTACACTTTCTTTTTCGCTGATTTTACCTTTCATAAACACAGCTACAGCAGCAGGAACCAGTGTAACTGAAAGGATCATTGCGGAAATTAACGCCATAACGACAGTTGCCGCCATAGGGTGGAACATTTTCCCTTCAACGCCAGTTAGCGTGAAAATGGGGATGTAAACAACAGTGATAATTGCCACACCAAACAAGCTTGGACGTATCACTTCTGAAGTGGCTTCAAAAACGGTATTTAGGCGTTCTCTTAAGTCTTGCCTATGACCGTTGTGTTGGGCCTGTGCTAACCTACGGACAGAGTTTTCAACGATGATTACAGCCCCGTCCACTATCAAGCCAAAGTCCAATGCGCCGAGACTCATTAAATTGGCAGATACTCCTGCTTGCACCATACCTGTGATTGTCATTAACATGGAAATAGGGATAACAGCAGCGGTAATGAGAGCTGCACGTAAATTTCCAAGTAGAATAAATAACACAACAACAACTAAAAGCGCACCTTCAACGAGGTTTTTGGTAACGGTTGCAATCGCTTTATCTACTAACGTTGTTCTGTCGTAAACAGGCTCTGCGGTAATGCCCTTTGGCAGAGATTTTTGTATTTCGCTGAGCTTATGTTCCACTTCTAAAGCAACGGTGCGAGAATTCTCACCAATCAGCATCATGGTTGTACCAAGCACTGTCTCAATGCCATTACGAGTAGCAGCCCCTGTTCTAAGTTCTTTGCCTATAGCAACATTGGCAACATCACTTATTTTTACAGGAATACCATCGTTCTTTTTGATGATGACATTGAGGATCTCATCTATTGTCGCTAGTTGCCCAATGGAGCGAACTAAAACTTGCTGTCCGTTTTGTTCGATATAACCTGCGCCACGGTTGTCATTGTTTTTACGTAATGCATCAGATATTTCTTCAAAGGTTACCTGATGAAAAAGTAATTTTTCGGGTTTAGGCGTTATGTGATATTGCTTGTTGTAGCCGCCGATACTGTTGACCTCAATGACGCCTTTAACTTGAGCCAATTGCGGTTTAATGATCCAGTCTTGTATTTCTCTTAAGGCAATAGCGGTATAAGGCTCTCCATTAGGCATTTTAGCGTCAGGAGAAGCTTGTACGGTATACATAAATATTTCGCCAAGCCCTGTCGAAATAGGACCCATTTCTGGCTCTAAGCCAGAGGGAATAACGCCTTTTATCGCAGCTAATCTTGCATTGATTAAGTTGCGAGCAAAATAAATATCGGTTCCCTCTTCAAAGATAACGGTTACTTGAGATAATCCATATCTTGACAGGGAGCGGGTGTGAGACAGCTTTGGCAATCCGGCTAAGGCGGTTTCTACAGGAAAGGTCACCCTTTGTTCCGCTTCCAAAGGTGAATAACCGGGGGCAGAAGTGTTTATTTGTACCTGCACGTTTGTTATATCTGGAACAGCATCAATGGGAAGTTTTTGATAACTCCACATGCCAACGCCGATGATTACCATCAGCAGACTTAATACTAAATAGCGTCTATTTATTGCAAGACGCAAAATTGATTCAATCATATTGCGTCTCCTAATCGTCGTCTTCTACTTCAGATTTCAAAATATCCGCTTTTATCAGATAACTGTTTTTGTTTACATATTCAGCGTCTTTACTGAGGCCATCAATGACCTCGATATAGTTTTTGTCTGAACGTCCGAGCACAAGTGGCGCAAACTCGTACTCTTCATCTTCTTTTACAAAGACACCAAATTGTCCTCCCAGTTCTTGTATCGCAACTTTCTCGACGGCTAAATCCACCTCAAATCGGTTTATCTTTACGCTGCCCATTAATAATTGGCCTGAGGTTAGGTTTAGCTCAGTGTTATTTAAACGTACACGTGCTAAAACATAAGACTGATCTTTAGCTGGAATTATATTGGTGATGGTTGAGTTGAATGCCTGTTCACCATGCTCAATATCAACAGGTTGACCGACTTTGATTTGATTATATTGGCTGGTAAACACCTTAAATTCAGCCCACAAGGTGTCAAAATTGACGATTTCAAACAAGCTAGTGTTTTGCGTGATACCGCCAATATTTCCATTTCGCTGTAAAACAGTCCCAGAAACAGGGGATGTTATTTTATAGGTATTTAAGCTTTCATTAGATTCAATAACGGCTAATAGATCTCCTTTTTTTACCTTATCACCAACAGTGGAGTTAATTGTCTTTATAACGCCGTTATATCTAGCGCCAACTTGAAATAATTGTTCAGCGCCTATCGTCGTAGCGCCGTATACAGGGATAGTTTGGTTCAACGTTTTTGAAGCTAAATAGGCTGTTTCAACACCAAGCCTTTTTGCCATGTTATTGTTTATTTTGCTAATGCCTTCTTCGCCTTCATGTTCATCTTCACTAGCGATAACACTTTGAATGGGTGATAGATACCCAATAAAAATCAATAGTGCGAGTAAATAGTTTTTCATTTTGAATTCCTAAACGATTCAGTTAATAACTGAATCAATAAATTGTTATTAAACTTAAAGTGATGTTTATTTAGAGTGACAGCGCTTCGTTTGTTAGTTTTTCTATCTCTGCGCCATAAATTAGGGCAGCAGATGCCGCATCAATGAGGGTTCGCCGAGCATTTAACAGCTCTTGTCTAGCCGATACATAATCAAGATATCCATATCGACCTTTTTGATAGGCGTCTTGAGTATCTTCCAGTGCATCTTCAAGCATTGGGATAACCGACTGCTTTAATGAATTAGCTGTTAATATGGCTTGTTTTCTATTGGAGTATGCTCGTAGTAAGTGATTTCTAAACCTCAACTTAGTCGCCTCTTTCTCTATGGCAACTTGGTCACGCTCTGCTAGCGCACTAGCGATTGCACCAGAATTTCGCTTTTCAGCAAACAAAGGTAAGCTAAAGCCAGCGACCAGTGCCGTATCATTGGCTTCTTGAGAGCGCCTAACACCAACAGACCATTTGATATTGGCCGTTGACTCTGTTTTAGCCAACTGTAATTCGGCCTCTTTTAGTCGCTGCTCACTTGCATAAACTTGAATAGCAGGGTTTTTCTCTAATTTCGCAAAGAGACTACTAAAATCACTATCATTGCCAAACTGAAACAGATCTCCAGTTACTCTAGAGAATGACACTGATGTTTCTCCCCAGTAAGCTGATAAAGAAAGCTTTAGATATTCCAAGCGCTTTTGTTCAGATTGAAGGGTGAGGTTAGCCTGAGCAATAACTGCTTTTGAACGTTTCACTTCAGCCTCAGGAGTAGCACCTGCGCGGTTACGCTGAGATACAATCTCTAACGTTTCTTGTGCTAAGCTCAATGCATTATCTGCCAATATCACTCTTTGTTGGGCTGCAAGTACTTCCACGTACTTCTCAGTGACTTGAGCCATTAAATTAAGCGCAGAGACTTCTTTCTCAGCATTGAGTAGTGCTCTTGATTTTGAAACAAGTCCAATCCGCGCTGAGCGTTTATCTCCCATTTCGATAACCGAAGATAGAGCGACTGTTAATTCAGCACTGTCGAATGCATTAAATTCACCTGAGCCTGCAAAGTTCTCAGCTTCAACTTCTAGTTCATAAGCGGGATTTAAACTTGCTGTTTGTTCTTGTCCTGTTAATGCGGTTTGTTTGAAATCAAATATTTTGAGTTCAGGATTTTGTTTAAGCGTCCACTGAATTGCCTCTTGAAGATTTAACTGCTTTTCAAAGGCATAAACATTAAATGTAAAAAGTGACAACGCGAGAAACGCGATATATTTAAGCTGAGGTGTTACACACCTCAAAATTGCTATCTTGCGATGCTCACAGGTATTAAGTGCCATGTATACTTTCCTATAAATTTATATGTGATATTTAGGTCATTAACATTTGACCTTTCTTAATTTTCTATAAAATTTAGGCGTATTTAGGTGGGCGGAATGGCACCGACATATAGCCTTTTAGCTCAGGAGAAACTAAGGCGTAGGTAAGGAAATATTCTATTTTTTGTAAAATATTACAAGAATAATCTGCATTTAAAAATAAGTGACAACAGCAACAAAAATTACAATTATCAATTAAAGTTTGGCTATTACTCACCTCAAATAAATTGGAGGTTTCTGGAGATTCTAGCGGGGTAATAGACTCAGTTAGTGATGTATTAAAAGAACTTTCAATTAAGTTTACTTCAAGCTCTTCTAGCGAAAAAAACACAGATTGCACCGCGATTAAAATCATTATCACGTATGATATATATGGTTTAAAATATGACGGACGCATTAGGTTCATTGTTATCTAGTTCGCTTCAATCAGTCTGATAGTTCCCAAAGTCGTTGGGACTATGTTTAAATCTGAAACATGAGTAAACCCTGATTCAACCTCTAAAGAAGGAAGGACTCCATCTACATTATCTTTTGTAGTTTCAAAACCATCTAATAACTGAACGACAAAGAACAATATCCGTTGAAATATTGAAGTCGGCTTTCCCCAGTCAGCAATTAATAAAATGCCACCCGGTTTAAGTACCCGACGAATTTCAGTTAATGTCGCACGCTTAGTTGAACGGCTTAAGTGATGAAAAAACAAACTTGAAACTACGATATCAAAGGAATTATCACTAAAAGGCATTTCTTGTCCAAAGCCCTGTCTAAAAGAAATATTAAGATCCTTGCCTATAACTTTTTTCTGTGAAATATCTAAAGCGGTTTGGTCTGCATCTAAGCCTATTACGGTATATTTAGGTGATTTTTCAGCTATTAATTTTGTTAGCGTTCCGGTTCCACATCCAACATCAAGTAGGTTGTTTCCTTTGACGTTGGCAACTTTATCTACAATCAGTTTTTTAAAAAATGCTTCTCTCGTGGTGATAGCAACGAGGCTGTCATAAAAATTAGTTAACCAATGAAATCGTAATGGCGGAATGTAGGCATTGTTTTTCATAACTTCATTTCCCTTTAGCCGTTTGAAGCAGACTTAAACTAGCTATAAAGATGCTATTAATGGTTTTAAAATTTAAATAAATAGCCATGATGAATTTGTTTAATACTTTAGCTGTAAGATACGGCGAGCACCGTTTAAAACTACAACAGCAATAATCAAACCAATCACTAAATCTGGATAACGGCTGCTTGTTACTGTAACTAAAAAGCCAGCTAAGATTACCCCAACATTTGCAATAACGTCATTTGCGGAAAAAATCCAGCTTGCTTTCATATGAGCGCCGTCTTCTTTATTACCAAATATTAAAAATAGACAAGCAATGTTAGCGATTAGTGCTATTCCACCAAATATCATCATTAAAGAAGAGATCGGTTCACTACCGTAAACAAAGCGTCTTACGACTTCGCTCAAAGCACTTAGCGCTAGAATAACTTGAAGCACACCAGATATATGTGCCGCTCTAAGTTTCATGCTGATACTTTTACCTACCGAATAAATAGCCAAACCATACACAGCAGCATCAGCAAACATATCTAATGAGTCTGCAATTAGGCCAGCAGACTGTGCAATCAACCCAGCAATTACTTCTATAAAAAACATGACTCCATTAATGGCTAACAACCATTTTAGGGTTGATGCTTCTTTCATCTCATTTTTTTGGGCTAGATCTTTTGCTTTTGCAGCTTCGGTGCTGCAACTTTCTTTAGTTGATGCCAACTCTGCACCGAGATTGAGTTGTTGTAATTTTTTTGTTATCTCATCTAAATTTTCATCATGAAAAACCTTGACTAAACGGCTAGGAATATCAAATTGCAACCCAACTGAAGGCTCAATTGAGTCAAGTGCTAACCTAATCAATCTCTCTTCTGAAGGACAGTCCATTTGAGGTACTTTAAATGTACTGACAAACGCGCCACTATAGTTATCTAATTGTGTATCAATTTTTACATCTTCATTGGTAGAAGATGATTGACACTGACCACTACATTTTTCTGACATATTTAACATTCCGTAATAATATTAAAATAAGTATAAAATCTATAGTGGCTATAGAGTCAAATAAAAATTATTCAATATGAAAAGTTTGGGAAGTAACTCAAATAGCTATTCCAAGAAAATAATTGTTGGGGGGTAGTGACAGCAAACACTGCTAACATTATTTGGACTGCCCGTTTTATACCGATGTTTATCAAAGATAAAAAATAGAAGAGCTATCTAGATAGAATAAATTAACCGATGATCCTAATTCCACATTAAAGTCGCGTTGGTGTGTTACTAATTGTACAGAGGATCTAAAACAAGATTTAAATTTAAAAGTAAGAGCAACGACTATATTGTTGGAACACTTGTCATGAGATACGCTAAGCCTAATGTCCGGTTTCGTATCAAAGTGAATTTTAGCTGAAGTAATTTTGTACCATCGTTTACGACTGCTTCAGGCTCAAATCTGACGAAGATTTCCTAGTACTCACCCAATCTGGCTTGATGAGAAATAATCTCAAACATTATGCGTAGCCACATATTCGCTCAACTTGAGCGGGATCTTATAAAAGCCAGAACCACAGAAGGTCGTGAAGAGGCTAAAGCTAAAGGCAAACACATGGGCAGATTGCCTGCTTTATCAGACAAACAAGCGAAAGAATTATATAAAGATAAATTAAATGGTGAATCGATCTCTGCATTAGCGAAGAAATATTCTGTTAGCCGCCCCACGGTTCACCGAACTATTGAAAGAATGGAACAAAAGAAATAATAAATAAAAGGAGACGTTATGTGGTCTGATAAAGAATCAAAAATTGATTTCTTAAATTTTAATGAAACGGCTGAGTCAATAAAAGATCTTATAACAGAAAAGGAGTTAATGCCTATTAGTATAGGCGTTTTTGGTGATTGGGGCGCTGGAAAATCGACGATTCTTGAACTTACTAAGGCTTCTCTGGAAAGTGATGAACAAGAATATATCCAAGTACATTTCGATGCATGGACTTTCCAAGGGTATGATGACGCTAAAGCGGCGTTACTAGAAACAATTGCATCTACTTTAGTTAAAAAAGCAGCAGACGATAAAAATCTCAGTGCAAAAGCAAAAGAGTTTGCTGGACGAATAGATAAGATCAGACTGATGGGATTGCTAATGGATGGTGGTGCAGCATTAGCTGGTATACCAACTATGGGTGGTATACAGAAGATCATGGGACTATTCAGTGGTGGTGACGATGGTGAACTGGATGTTGATGATGTAAAAGGTGCTGTCGATGGCGCTAAGGATGTCGCGAAGAAAAACAAAGGTTTGATCAAAGATAATAAATCATTTTCACCTCCTAAAGAAATTAAAGAATTCCGAAAAGCATATTCTGATCTGTTAAAGGAGTTTGATAAGCCACTTATTGTCTATGTCGATAATTTAGATCGCTGCTCTCCATTTAATGCTATTTCGACCCTTGAGGCGATCAGGTTATTTCTATTTTTACCCAATACTGCATTTGTTATTGCCGCCGATGAGGACATGATCCGCTTGGCAGTGCCTGAGTATCACAAAGGTGCATCTCAACGACATCAAACTGATTATTTAGACAAGCTTATTCAAATTCCTGTGCATGTACCAAGACCCGGCGTTCTGGAGATAAGGGCATATTTAATGATGCTTACTGCTCAAGATCACGGCGTTACCGATGCGCAATTAGAAACGATAAGATGTGCCCTTGAAGAGTCATTAAGGCTGTCGTGGAAACAACCACAAATTACCGTTGACGAGCTACTTCAAGATCACGAGATTGAAAAGCATTCCGAACTCAGAAGTAAATTTGTGGTTGCTGAACAGTTAGCTCCACTATTAGCTGAATCCACAAACATTAACGGCAACCCTCGCATAGTTAAGCGATTACTCAATCAGGTTAAGATGAGAAAGAAAACCGCTCATCGCAGAGGAATGCAGCTTGATGAAAAAACTATCACTAAGCTGGTAATTTTTGAGAGGTGCTTAGGCACTCAGGCTACCAACAAGCTTTATGAATTAATTGATAAGGAAAACGGATATCCAAAAGTATTAGCGGATCTTGAAAATTCAGAAGTCGAATTTGACGAAATTAATTTACCTGAAGAGTGGAAACTCGACCTAGCTTTTATTGATAAATGGTCGAAATTACCTCCCATGTTCACTGAAATGGATTTGACACCAGCGGCATATCTGAGCAGAGAAAGCATTCCAATGGGGGCTGTTAATTCGGTAATGTCTGGAGCCGCTCAAAAACTCGTAGAAGAATTAATGAAGCAAAAGGTAAGGGTCAGTGGCGTTAACTCTACTGCGATTACCACAACTCCGAAGGAAGAATACATGTCAGTCATGGATGGTTTGATTGAAAACTTTAAGTTGATTGGTGATTGGACCGAAAGACCAACAGGCATTTATGGGGCTGTGTTACTTGCCAAGCAGGATGATAAATGTAGCTTAAGTCTTCTTACATTTTTAAAAAGCTTGCCCCGCCAAAGATGGCTTAATCCAATTTTAAAAGAACTAGAGGGAACTAAGTAATATGGGTACGTCCGCATCGTCAACAGGACCAAATAATAAGAGTCCACTTATTCCATCTTGGGCAGAGTAAGGAGATCCTGTCACAATAGAACCTGCATCAGGTACTGATGGGGATGAGCAAGCTGGCTCTGATAATAATCAAGCTGATGATCAGAATGACAATAGCAATGATATTGACAATGACAAGGTTCAACAAGAAATCGGTGGTTCACCTACAGCAACACCGCCTCCAAATAGGTTTGCCAGTGCCAGAAGAGCATTTGGTAAATATGCGCAAACAGGTGGCTCAACCTCAGATCTAAGGCGTTCATTAAAAAGTTACTCTAGAAAAGGCTCTGGCGGAGGTAAAAGCACAAGCAGGAGACTATCAAGCGGCATAACTGCTGGTTCTGGATTGCTTGGTGTCATGCGTGGCGACACCGTAACGGTTAATAATCAAAGCTTATCATTAGGTGATCTAACTGGGCTATCGACTGATCAAGCAATCGACAAAATTGCTAGCCATTTAGCGCCTGATAATGCCGATTCGGATGCTGTAAGAGTTGCGTTGGATTACGCACTAGAAGAAGCACTCCCCGATACAGAAGAATTTGACCCAAACAGTTTTACTGACGAAGTTATCCAAGAAGCCATAGGCTGTTATTTAACAGACCTTATTTTTCAGGATGTGGTTGAAGGCATGGGCAGAGCTTGGTTTCATGTTGAGCCAGCAAGCAAGCATCATCAAATGGAAGTTGAATTAAGGGAACTAATAAAAGTGATTACACAAGAGCAGTTAGACAAAGTAACTAATGGCAACCCCAGTACTATTAGCAAAGAAAATATTACTAAAATTCAAGCCGATGCTATTGCTATGACGGTTGATGAATGGGAGAGCTTTAATGACTAATTTTTACTTTAACCATGACCCTGCTAACTTGCCTGACTTTTCTGATGATTGTCATCCTGTCCAAATGTTTCATACGCATCAAAATGACATCACTAAGCACAGCTTGGTGTCAAAACAACTACTACAAACAGTTCGTGATTTAGGATTGAATGTAGATGCTGATTCAATAGATCTGATAACAATTGCTACCGCCGTTACCGCTGCTGATACATTTGAATTAAGGGATAATGCAGAAAATGCATGGGCTAGAAAAATGCATTTGCATGTTCCTGTAACTGATGAGGATATGTGGAATTTTGTAGAACCTGAACTGAGTTCTTTGCTCAACTTTCTTACAGGCGATCAATGGCTGTTTACTTTTGAAAAAACAACTATGCCGATGCCGACTCCTAAAACAAGTGAGCAAGCGAAAGCAAAAGCAAAATCATTAATTGGACTCAACTCTGTTTGCCTTTTTTCTGGTGGTCTTGATAGCGCAGTTGGTGCAATTGATATTTTGAACGGAGAATCAGATTTAAAGCCTCTCTTGGTTAGTCACGCTTATCGTGGTGATGGCGCTAAGCAAGAAGACATTAAGCAATTATTATCCCCGCCATTCGGCGAATTGTCCTATTCAATGTCTCCCCATATTATTAAGCACTTAGAAGGTAAAACTGACATTAGTATGAGGGGAAGAAGCTTTAACTTCCTAGCTATGGCGGTACTTGGTATATCAGCCTTAAGAAATGCTAATTGCGATAGCAGTATTGAAACTATTGTCGTCCCAGAGAATGGCTATATTTCTATAAATCCGCCGCTTACCAGAAGACGGATTGGTAGCCATAGCACTAGAACTACTCATCCTAATTTTCTAAGCAGGCTTGAATCTTTGCTTAGAGACACTGGGTTTCATGTCAAATTTGTAAACCCCTATCAATTCAAAACTAAAGGTGAAATGTTAGCGGAATGTGTTGATCAAGACGCAATTAGAAAAGCAGTTCCCCTAAGTGTTTCATGCAGTCATTGGCACAGAGAACATAAACAGTGTGGGCATTGTGTACCTTGCCTTATTCGAAGAGCGTCAGTTTTTCATGCTGGTTTTACACAAGATGCGCCATACAAGACAAAGCGGTTGAGAGATCTTATCAAAGAAAAAGATACTCGCGATGATCTCCAAGCGGTTCAAACTGCCATTATTAGATTGAAACAATCCGATAACTATCGTTCTTGGCTTCGAAGTTCAGGGCCAATACCACAAGAAAAAGATATACGAGAAAAATTAGAATCAACTATTAAGCGAGGATTGGCAGAGGTTGAATTATTTCTCCAAGCGGATAAATCGTCATGATGGATCTTCATTGCCACGTTGATTTATATCCAGATCATCAAGAGGTATTGAACGACATAAAAAGCAGTAATTATTACGTGCTATCAGTAACTACGGTGCCTTCAGCTTTTGAAGGTACTGTCCAGTTAACAAGTGGCATAAAACACTGTAAGACGGCCTTGGGGCTTCACCCTCAACTTGCTCATCTAAGAAAAAATGAATTAGCACTATTCGATAAGCTAGTTGATAGAACTAGATATATTGGAGAAATTGGACTGGATGGCTCAAAAGGTTACGCTGATTACTTTGATGATCAATTAGAGGTTTTCACGCATATTCTAAAAAAATGTGAAGGCTTTGATGACAAAATACTAACTATCCATAGTCTTAACGCGACTGGTGAAGTTCTTGAACAACTTAAGTTACATCCCAATGCTGGTACTTCTATTCTTCATTGGTTTTTAGGTACTAAGAAGCAAGTTCTAGAAGCCGTCGAGCTAGGCTGTTTCTTCTCTATTGGGCCAGCCATGCTAACTTCAGCCAGAGCTAAAAAAGTAATATCGTGGATACCTCAAGATAGAGTTCTACTCGAAACTGATGGACCTTTCGCCAAAGTGGCGGGGAATATTCTGTTTCCTTCAAGTGTTGGCACTGTTACTGAATATCTGGCTGAAATTTGGTGTAAAAATAAGGCTTTGATAATAGAAAAATTGTCAGTAAATCTTAGGTGTTTAACATCAGTCAAGTAACTAATTATACGTCACGTAATCTTATAACAATTTTATTCAGGTTTAATCGGTTTGTTTGAAGTATTTGTATTAGCTATAGCACTCAGTATGGACGCGTTTGCAGTATCCATAGGCTTAGGTTCTAAAAAAGTAGTAAATGCTGAAAAGCTCTTTATTAAAGCCGCTGCTTATTTTGGTTTTTTCCAAGGCTTTATGCCTCTTTTAGGCTATTACAGCGGTAAAGGTTTATCATCTTGGATTGAAGATTATGCACCTTGGATAGCTTTTATTTTGCTAGTATTTATCGGTGGCAAAATGATTTATGAGTCCCAATCTGAAGGAATTGAAGAAGATATTGCTAATGTTACTCATCGTGTGCTATTTGTTCTTGCTATTGCCACCAGTATTGATGCAATGGCGGCAGGTTATGCAATCACATTGCTTGAGGTAGATATAGCCGTAGCTTGCTTGATAATAGGCGTCACGACGTTTGCCTTTAGCTGGATTGGTGTGAATATCGGCGAAAGAAGTGGCGTATGGCTGGAATCTAAAGCTGAACTATTTGGTGGTTTAGTGTTAATCGCAATCGCATTTAAGATATTACTTGGTTGACACAGAACCACCGAATACTAGGCTACTTACCTGAGCAACATGCATTGCCTTCTTGAATAGGAGGACACTTAACTGTTCCATAAGAGCAATAAACGCAACAATCACCTTTTAACGGTTTAAGTAGTGCTTTACAGCTTTCGCATTCGTAATACCATTGGCAAGCGTTTGTAGGCATGGTTTCAACTTTGCTAAATCCACATTCAGGGCAAGTGATTTTAGATTCTAGTTCTATACCTTGCATACTGGTTCCTTAATGGGCTTAACAATATCTAAAATAGACATTACGACCATCCAAATGATCCCAAAGTAAAATAAGTAAGTGCTCCAGTCGTATTGCCATAAAGGATAAAGGGTCAGCAATACTGCAATTGGGCCAATGACACTTAAAACGCCTCTCAATGAATCTCGATGTTGATACCAATTATAGAAATTAACTAACAACGCTAGTGAAGCAAATAATGGCAATAAGGTGTTCACCGCTATCCCTTCAAAATGTGAAAGAAAACCTAACCCAAGAGCAGATGCCAATGAGCCGAGTGCAGGAAAACATGCTGTGCAGCTAAGGGCGGCTAGCCAAACGCCACCAGAACCTACTTTATCTAGAATTTTATTGATCATAACTATCTACCTCAATTTTTAAGGTAGTATAAACTCCGTACATAAGTACGGGGTCAATAGCTATTTAAGTGAATTTATTACCGGGCAGGATTGAGGGTCTTGATTGGCCTTGCAAGAATCTGTCATATCTTGAATTACTTTCTCTAATCGCTGTAAATCAGCAATTTTATTACGAATGAGATTAAGTTTTTGCAACCCCATCGACTCAATATCAGCGCAACTGTCACTTAGTGACATAAGCGATTCAATTTCTTTCAGCGTAAACCCTAATGCTTTAGCTTTCAGAATAAATTTGAGTTGACTGGTAAGGGCATCGCCATACATTCTGTAACCAGACTCTGGTTTTAAAGGTTGCTCTATCAGACCTTGGCGCTCATAGAAACGGATTGTTTCAATGCTAATGTTAAGTTCTTTAGCAAGTTTACCTATGGTTTTCATTTACATACTCTTCAATCAACAAGTGCCATTATAGTAATATTCAAAATTGACCTTAAAGTAGAAGAAATAATTTTCTCAATTATTACGTTATCTATTGGATGTTATCGGTCACGGTTTTGTAATTGCTAACCGTGACGATTAATATTCAGTATACTAACGTACTTCATCAGTACGGTGCGCAGCACGTAATAGGCTTATTATGTCCTCTGTGTCAATGTTCTCATCCACTAATGCTTGTTGCAGAAGTACACTAACTTCAGGAGATGGAGACAAGTTTTCGAGCTTCATATTTGCTAAAGCTTGCTTGAGCGTGTGTGGATTTTTTATTTTCACTAATTATGGCCTTAAGCTTGCGTATTCAAAAAAACTCCAAAACTAGAATTGAAATCTACTATAGGTTTTGTTTGCCGCCAAATAATAACCTTTCAACGGTTACTATTTTGTACTCCTATCAAAAGTAACCTCTCATAGGTTACTTTTTCAAAAACTCAATCGTAATCACCACTTCTTAGCATTTGAACTGGAGAGTCTATGACCCTCACTCTATACTATAACTACTCAGGGCGAACTATAGAGGTTTACGATGAATAAGAATCTTGCATTCAAGTACCCAAAACTTAGTGACGTTCTCGACTCATTAGAATCCGATACTACAAGCTTTGACTATGCCGTTTCGGAAGGTAACGAGTCTGATGATGATGAAATTACATTTGAGACTCATCCCTTTTATTCGCAGGTTGGTGATCTAGGAGATCTTGAGATCCCCGATTCAGATATTTACTAATTAATATCGCCGTCTTTTAGTTGGCTTTGTAGCTTTTGAATTTCTAATAACAGTGCCTGATTCTCTGCATCTTTTTGCTCTGCGCTTTCTATCGCTTTTTGCCTTTCTAGCTCAAGGCGAGTTTTGTCTGATTCTAGTTCGTTAATCTTTAAAGACTTTTTAAATGAATCAGTTTGTTGCATAGTTCTTTTACGACTCGAAATATAGTCTTCTAGAGAGCCTGCGCTGCGGTGGGTCATTTCCCTTTCCATCTGAAGTGCAATTGCAGTTTCATTAGCACTAAAGCCTAACTCTAATGCAGCGTCCAAATGTTTATCAAGACTATCTCCGGAAAATTTATGGCGTAATGAATAAATCGATTTACCTTTAGGCCAGCCAAGTTCTGTGGTGATTTCACTGAAGATCTTGCTGATATTCTCAGCGGTTAATGGTTGAAAGCTGTTGGGGTCTAAGAATAAATGACCTTCATAGTTGCCAGTATCAATGTTGGTGAGAAAGTCTTCCAAATCATTCTCAATGAAATTCCTGACAGCGAGCACTGTAGAGAACCTAAAGCTCACTGGCATAGTATTTCCTTGCTTAGCCAGCTTTGGAACAATTGATAAACTATCTTGCTTGTTGAGGAAGAACTCTCTTTCGATGATTTCTTTAGAAAATTGAAGCCTACGATAGCTACTAACAGAAATCGGGCGGCTACCCGTTTCATTCATGATCTGCGCAATTAGCAATAGTGACGCTCGCTCATAGCCCTCATATTCATTAATTATGTAATTGTTAAGTTCTTCTAGCTCATACTCACTTGCATCTTTTCTGTTTCGGCTTCTGGTATCACAATCTCTAAATAATTCTGGATATAGTGAATTATTGTTTGGCTTTTCATTTCTAGATACGGCGATTTCCTTCAAAAGTAATGATGATGTTATCTGATATGAAAACTTATTGGCCGGATCAAAACCAAGAATATTTGGGTGATATGTACCTTGCTTTTGTACCCAATGATAAAAGTTATAGATTGGCATCAAAAAGTCGCTATTGACCGTCTGTTTAGCAACGTTTTCATCACCTCGATATCGTGAATCTGTTGTCGTTTCTTTCAAGCAGAACGTCCTAAATTCCCTCATGCGAGAGTCATTCATTTCAAGCCAGCTTATTTTATGTTTACCAGAGTTCAAAAATTTAAATAATCGTCTGATAGCCTTTCGATAAGTGCGTATAGTTTTGGGGTTTCTATCCAGCTCAATGATAAAATCTGTAGGTGCCCAAAGAACCTCTCCGTTGATATCTTGGTAAACATAGTGGTCTTGACGATCATAGTGTACTTTTGTTTCAGTAATACCGTTACTCATCTGAAACCTCCAACTTTAGTGGAACACCATGATGCCTATTAGCGCTAAACTCTGCGGCATCAACCGTATTGACTAGTTGATTCCTATTACCGATAAATAACATCGACTCTCTAGATGCGTTTATACATGTGTAAAGCCATGATTTATCAATCAAATAGAAATTATCCAAAATAACTAAGGAATGAGTAAATTGATTCCCCTGAACTTTGTGCACCGTAATTGCATAACAAAGCGCAATACTTTCAATATCATCTAATGACAAATCAATACAATCACCACCAATGTCTATCTTCATCCAACACTCACGCCCATATGCAACGACAGGCTTTTCGTATACTTCTACTATGTTTGCTAACGTACCAACCGATACATCAATAAACTTATTAGATTTGGCAAAAATAATTGGCTCCCCCGCGTAGAAAACAGATTCACCAATTTCTAGCTTTGCTACTTTTTTCCGGTCAAAACGAATCCGCTGAACTTGAGAATTTATGTCATCGCATAACTGAGGATTCGAACAAATGATCTTAGGTACATCACTTAACATTGAAGTCAATTCGAACCAAATATTGATTGTAATGGTACTAAGCATCTCGTGAGATTTATCTTTAGTATGGTACATACTTAGGCTTTGTTCTTTTGACACGTCAAATGCGGTAATAGCATCGAATACTGATGATGCAGTATTATTAAATAAAGAGTTAGAGATCCGTTGGATATCTGAATTCGATGTCGAACCGTAGACTTCAAAAAGCCCTGTAATCGCATCATGTTTTAAGTCAGCAGCCTGTTTGAGAAAAGCTCCCGGACCAATTGGTGGCAATTTGTATTTATCGCCAATAAAACAAATGTGAGCATTAAGAGGAACAACCTTTAATAGTTTATATAACGTTAACATATCAACTGAATTTGAATTTTCTATCAGTATAAGTGCTCCTGACAATGCGCCTTTTAGGTTTCGCTTTTTTGCCTGTGAAATGAAGCGATTAATAGATTCTCCCTTTAAATTAGGCAGTATATTGTCTCCATTACAAACAACTGAATTAACTCTCCAAACGTTAATACCATTATTAAGGCATACATCAATGATGATCTGGGATAGCAAAGACTTTCCTGTACCAGCTTCTCCTACAATAAAAGAAACAGGTCGATTAAAGGCATTACCTAATGCCTGTAACTGAAGAGGATTTAGTTCAACACTGTGGTGATCTAATATTGATAACGTTTCGTCAAACGCCAACGAATTCGTATCAAATAGCTGCTTTATCTTAGATAAACGCCTGTGAAGTAATGCATTAATTGCCTTTTCAATCGCCTGATGACCTAAGATTTGTATAGTGTCATTTTGTTTGTTGAAACAAAGTGTCTGAAAAGCACAGTCTTCAATTTCATTAAGTTCAAGCCCAATGCCTGCTTCAATCAGTTCAGCTTTGACTTCATTAGCAGGTAACGCCATATCACCGTTATTGCTATGTGCTGAATAAAGTAGTGATTCAACAAATGAAATAGCTCTACGCTTATCGTTTAAATTGATATCAAAGTTAGCTCTTACTTTTTTGTCTAGTGACTTCCATGTCCGCTTTGCAGCATTTACAGATGTTATAGGATAGAGCAGATATGGATTCTTTTTTATCAAGCTAATTGCGTCACGGCCTAGTAGTTGACGAGTACTTTCAACATACTCAACTGGTAATTTGTGTCGTTCAAAAAATAGATTTAATTCACTTTCACCAACAGCCTTAGCCCAACCATCACAAAGATTTTGAGCCATAACTGGTGAGATTTTTAGCTTTTTACAGTTAGATAACTTTTTAGCTGAGTAACTTTGTAAAACTGCAAATAAATCTTCACCAAAAGCGAGATTAAGTTTCTTCGTCCAATAGCTATTTATACCGACAAAATGGGCGTTGTAGATAAGGAAATCACAAAGTACCTCAGTTGAAATTTCTGCGTTGGGGGGCAGCTTTAAAGCCTCATCTACAATGAACTGTGAGCCATATTCCTTATCAAAGGAATAATCACCAGTCGCTCTCCAGATTTCTCCTGTTTGCGGGATTGACGTAATCGCACCGAATTCAGCCTTAACGACTATTTTTTCACGTGCAACCTTTAATAAAAATATAGATGAGATACCACGTTTATCTTGTGTATAGTGCCGAACTAAAGTGACTACGCCTATTAATTGCTTAACTTCTTCGTTAAACGATATATTATTTATTTGCATCACACGTCACCAACATCCATGTATAGCTTTGGAATATACCGACCTGTTGCCAACAAAAACTGTTCCGAAGCAAGATCTAGTTGAATAGAGTTAAGCTGAGTCTCTAATGCCTTAACTTTCAATTCAAGCTCATTATTGGAAACCGTGTTTTCTAAATCTTCTTTTGCTGAATTTTCTTCTACCACATCATCAGGTTGCTCAATCTCCAGCCCTTTTTGTTCTTGTACTAGCTTTTCTATTGGACCATCAGGCGCAAATATCTTTTGTAGATCTTCATTTGTATCAAGTGTTGATTTAGGCACATTATGCATCTTGAAAATTTGAATCTTGTTAACCCGACCTTGATACAAAGGGATAACAGGCGAAGTATTTACCCAATCTGCTATCTTTTTAGCATTCTGTTTACCGATATCCTGAGAAGATTTTCTGCGCTTATTCACCATGATTTACTTCCCCGGAAAATCAATAATAGAGGTTCTTTCGTCAGCATTTTCGTAGTCGATACCATGTTCGTCTAAAAGCTTTTTCAGCTTTGTATTTTCGATGCTAAGCTGCTTGCTCTTTAGATCAGACTGCTTAAGTTGTTTTTTCTTCAGATCAAGCTGGGATTTTATAGACAAACGTACACTTTCAATCTGGTTCTCTAGCGTGCAGTTTTCTTCTTCCAAGTGTTTGTTAGTCACTCGAAGTTCAATTAACTCGTATGCCAGCCCTTGGTGATTAGCTTTAGATATTTTCAGCTCTTCCTCTAGCTCTTGTAGGGCGTTCTTTTCTTTAGTGTTGGCTTGCAGCTTGGCCTTAAACTTCAGCCTTTCCCAAAGGTTAAGTTTATTTTTATCGCCATAAATTTTTAATTTTAAGCTCGTGGGTATAGCATCTAAAGACTTTGCAGACGTTGTATATGGCGGAATATCATATTGCTTAACAACTTCCTTACTATTTTGTTTACCGTTCCAATTTCTAAGTCCTGTAGGGCTGGTAGGAAAGAATTCAAGGACATATTTTCCTTTGTCATCAACTTGTTTATTACCTTGAACCAATACAAAAGGGATGCCTTCGTTTGCCCACTTTTCAAGTATTTCTACTTTTCGTTCAATACGCTCAAAGGCTTCTTTTTGTTGAGGATCTTGGTTTTGATTTGTCTTAGCCATTAGGTTGCCCCCCTTTGAAAATACTCTTACTTCTTTCCATTGCGCGTTCATGGCTTTCTATCAAAATAGATAAGTTATCGCTTTGCTCCTTTGCTCGCATACGTTCAATAGGAAGCATTGAAAAATCAGTTAGGACAGCCTTTAGCGCAATTAAGTCTTCTTTCATTATGTTTAGTTGAGTTCGTTTTACTTCTTGGTATGCACAGCCCTTACAAACAGATGGCTCACAAGGAGACTTATGCTTTTTAGCTTCATTCTCTTTTTTATGGCAAGTTGCGTGTGGTTTAGGTTTGTGTTTGTGGCCTCTAGCATCAAGAACTTGAGCAATTTCATTACTTTTTTCTTCGTCAGGTAATTCGCTAAAGTCTTTCCCATATTTATCTTTTGTATAGTTATTGAACCTGACACTCTTTTGTAAAACCCGGTAAACCTTTTTCAAATAAGATGTATATTTGCCAGCCATCTCTTCGGTGCCCATGAGCAAAGTCAGAATGTCTTTTGCCGTTGTTTCAACGCCTACTTCAGCAATGATTTTATCTAGAGCGTTATTTTCTTCTTTTATCGCAATAGTAGATTCTGCTTTCTCATTTCGAGTCAGTTTAGTTTTATGATGAAGTTGCTCATGTGTTTCTCTTGCTGCTGGCTCTGTCACATACACCGTTGTTTGTTCGGGATCGATATGACCTAGTTGATGACACAAGGCCAGTAAGTCTGCATTTTTATATTGATAGTGATAAATTATTGCGTAGATGCGTCTGAAAGGGTGGGTATCAGAGTGTATTTCAGATTCACCCAAAGTCATTTTTAGGAATGCATTGCCAGTGACCTTTGAGTCTTTGCCCTTGTTAAAGTGATATTTATAGTGTTTGAAGTTTCCATGATCATCAATTCGAAAACTTGGTACATTAAACAAGCCGTCAACATCAACAGCTCCCCATGCTTGTTTCAGTTTAATTAAGCACTTGATTGCTTTAGTGCTGCCATTATTGGTTGTGTACCAGCGGCGTTCACCATTTTTCTCGTTATAAAAGCACGCTTGATACCAATTAAATTTTTTATCTTTGCAGCGGAAGAATTCTTCCGTAATACCAATCAGTGGGTGCTGGATTTCTGCTTGTCTTCTTGCGTTATAAGTTTGCAATATGACATAACAAGAGGTCATCAATAACGTTATTATCTCGGTTACAGAGGACGCATCAGAATCAGTGTCTGAAGTTGTTAAACTTGATTTGTGAATTTCTATGCCGATTAGTTTCTCTAGCTCCTTAACCTTACTAGAACTTGCTAAAAATTCAGGAAATCTACCCTCAGTGAGTGTTCTTGGGCGCACCCCTTCGTTAATACACTTATTTTTTAATTTAGTAATTTCACTTACCAATGAAATTATTTTAGATGAATATTCATATACCCACAGATGAGAGCCGCCCAATAAATTTATGACATGTTGCAGATCCAAGTTCCTTGTTCTACCCGCAACTTTACCAAGCATCTTAGAAAGCTGATTAGGGTTAGTAAAAGGAATAAATTGCAATCTATCCTCGTTGTCTAACTTTGCAAATCTGTTCCAAGTACCAAACCAATTATTTAATGATTTAACGGCTGGTTGCGAAGGGGCAGGAGTTCCTTTGGATGCTAAACGAATATCGAATTTAACACCCTTTGATTTTAGGTGTTCGGTTACTTTTTGGTAAACACTAGTTGGAACTTGATTTTCAAGACTGACTGCCCCGATACATTGGGCAATTTTAGGCACTCTTATACTCGTTACTTTAGAGTTTTCGGTATTACCGTCTTTGATTAAAAATGGCTCTAATTCGTCATTCTCGATTAACAAATCGACAAATGAGTTAACTCGTTCATGCAAGGCTAGTGTAGTTGGGATACCGCCTTCTTTGAGCGTTACCTTCATCTTATCAATTTGCTTTTGATTTACTCCATTTAAAACAAGATGACCATGTAAGCACATATATTCAATGAATTGCGCTGCAACGTTGAGTTGTGACATTACCCCTGTTTTTACAAATGTTGGTGTATGCTTGGCCCTGTTTGCATAAATATCGACGATTTCAATGAGCGCCTTGGCGTAGTCAGGATAAACCAATATAGGCACTGGGTGCTGCCATCCCGCAGCACCGGGAACCCATATATCTCGTAGATCTACAGATCCTTTTTGCAGCAGCGTTTCATTAGCTTTTGCTCCAGTGATCTTCGCATGATAATGTAAAACAGTACCGTCAATAGCGAGTTTTTCATCTGTAACTTGTAACAGTTTTGCATTTTCTAAAAGTAGATCATCATGCTCTTCCAGTATATCTTCTGGCTTTATATCTTTTAAGAATTGGTACTTAAGATTACTGTTCATTTTCTAATCTCCCTTTAGCATCTTTGAACATTAGAGGATTGGATAACTCTACATATTTCACTAATCCAAACGTAAATCGCATGTCCGGTGCAATATACTCCTCAAAATATTCTCTACCATGCTTTGCCAATAACACCTCTCCACGTGCAATGTAATAAGCTTGATGTCGCAGTGTTTGTACAAATTCATCAACACCCAGTTCAACGCGATTGAACTCACATCCTTCTCCTGTATGGCACTTTCGACCTTTACAGAGGCTATCTTGCTTAGACTTGTCAACAGAAGCAAAGATATCTGTACAAGATGAGCCGTCTGCTAAAACGAACCAATTTGGCAGATCCTCTTTATGCTTCGCTGGTGCTACGATTAAATCTTCGTCAATATTGCTGCGATCTAGGCCGTACTTCTCTATTGATGCTTCTTTGTGTCTAAACTGAACCGTTGTCTCAAATTTTCGCTGGAAGTCTGCATTATTGGCTTCATATTCAATCACTGCTATAGGGTGAGTTAGATAACCAGAAGTTACCTTACTGGTTGCATGATTCCGTTCTCGTTGTGAGTTAACTAAGCTACCGTCGATACCTTTCCGAAGATTTATCTGATGCTTAGCTAGCAACTCCATGCGAAAAAATGGAAGGGTGTAGTGTTCACGTAATCTGTCTAAAATATCTGCTGACAGGAAATTTAATTTTGTCGAACCCGGAGTATCCCAAATACTTTCTGGTTTAAAGCCCATTCGTACCATGTTGGCATGATGTTGAGTAAGAAAACTAACCACCTCACGAATTTCTTTTTCATGCGATTCAATCGTAACAGGCGAAGTCTCTTTACCTACTTTTCCTTTGAATCCTGCAAGAACAAAAGCACCTTCTGATAATTGCTCTGGAAAATTTGCACGAGTCAATGTTGCTATTACATCTTTATTCCAAGTTGTTCTGATCACTAATCTTATAAAGCACACAAGCAGAATATTTTTAGGCAAAAATAAACCTGACCAGAAAAATTCTTTCATACCAGTAGCAGTATTTCGAAACCAATGCTGCACATATGGTGGAATTAACTCTGACTTTTGTAGGCAGTAAGTGGTTTTCATTACCCCTATTGATAGTTGATGCCTTAGGTAGGCTCCCATTACCAATTCACTAGTAAATTCCTTTTTAATCGCGCTTACTCGTGATTTTAGGGCTTTCCTACCGTCTTCAATTTGGTTGTCTTTAACTAGCGTTGTAACTGTTTCTGGAATATCTTTGATATAGAAGCCGTTTACGTCTTTTTCCGTGTATTTGTCAAAAGTGGCTATAAGTTGCTTGTAGTATTCAACCTCTTTCTTACATGCATTCAGTATCTGGTTTATTGGCTTTTCAAAATGCTCCTGTACATTTTTACGAAGCTCAGATAGTGACTGATGCTGGTTAAGGATAGGGCTAGGTAAGACGTCTCCATTTTCATCGACAGGTTCTATTAATTTTTGCGAATCCAGCTCTTCCGATGCACTGAACCGAGATTTAAATCCACAGTTTTTTATTTCGATTAGATTGTTAATTTTTCCTGCATGTTTACTTAGGAATGTTCTTATAGCTTGGCTTTTAGCTGCCTTTAGTTTTATATCCTGTTTCTCAATGATATCTTCAAGCTGAGCAAAACCTAATCTGAAATCTCTTTGCTCTAATTCAGATATTGGGCTAGTAAGGATATGCCTTACTTGAGCCACCTCAAATGATGTATCAACGATATAGCCTAAAGTTCGCTCTATGTCAGATAAAGACGTGGAAGGCATCGGCGTGGTTGTTGTGTAAGTTTGTAGGTTGTTTAACGCCGTTACTAGCACGCTGTTCAGTTTTAATAAGGGCTTTAATTTAGTCAGGTTAAATTTAACGGTAACATTACTCTTTTTGCCGTTAGTTTTGGAATAACCTTGAAAAGCCATTGTTTTAATTTTTTCTCTTGGGTTAATAGTCGAATCAATCTCAAAATCTTTTAGTAACCTTCCATTTTGAGTAGGGGTTTCGCATAAGATCAGGAAATCGCGAATGAGTTTTAGTTTTTCGTGCTTTTCGTCAGGGAAGTGATTGGTGATCAATAACTCTAGCTCTATTAAACCCTTGGAAACATTATAAGTAATCAAGTCTTCGGGCTTTTTAGCAATAAGTAATCGAGCGTGATTATAGCCTTCTTTTTGAATCAGCATTAGGACTTCTACTAGCTCTTTTATCATATCGCTATCATTAGGGATAACAGTTGAGTCAGTCTCAAGCTTGTTTAGGCTGCATTCACCAACACTTCCAGATGGTAAAATAGATCCGAGTATGAAAGTGTCAATTCTGTGATCTACGCCCGAACAATTTACGGTATATTGTGGCTTAAATTTTAATTGGCCTGAGCTGTTGAAGTTGGTTTTGAAGAGGTCTTTTGCTTTTTTTAGCTCAGGAGCAGTTAGTCCATGATCAAATAGTTTCTGTCTAAATAGTGTACTTAGCTGATTCAACTTTCTGTTTGGCAATGCCTTATGTAAATTTTTCTCAAAATCGATTAGCGCTTCGTTAATGTTATCTGGCGTTAATTGGCTTAATGGAGAGTTAAGTAATGTTTTTATTTGAGAATTTTTAGGCCACTGGTCAATTTCACGTAACAATTTCTTAAAGCTAACAATTACAGAATACTCAAAAGGAGTTTCTTTTGAAGTGCTTTCTAAGTTGATTAAAAGATTGTGTAAAACCGAATCCATTACAAATAGATTTGGAAAGGTATCGGGATCAATAATGGTAAACTTGATTTTGTTTTTCAAACCAATGGTAAAAAGGTCAATGTTAGGGTTTTTCTTAAAGTCTACATTTGTTGATAATAGTGTTTGATAAGCCAATTCTGTCGCATTAAAACCATTTTCTATGGGGTCACTGAATGACTTAAAAAAACTTCTGACTAATGTGCTGTAGTTCTTGGCCCTGCTTAAAGGAAAGTGATTAATTATCACTAGCTCAATTGACTTGTAACCTTTGATTAGATCTTTGATGGTTATAGTCACTGGGTTACTTACTAATAAATGGACCAAGGCTTGATGTTCTGCTTCATTTTCATCTATCAGTTGTAGTAATTTTGATATCGCCAATCGTAAATTGTAATGTGCTAGAGATGATGTGTTTTCATTTTCATCATCCCATTTTGAGTTGATTAAACAATGTTGTAAAAAGCTGCCTTTTGGGGCTAAGCTTTCGAAAATTGGGTTGTCGATGTTAAGAATGCACTTATTTTTATAATTTTTCATGGTCTGACTTAAGTATACCTTTATTTTTCACATCGAGCTGGAAATATTGCTTGATAAATAATGTTATCACTCGGTCGGTCGGTGTGTCTATTTTAAGTATAGAATACCTCAAAACATTACTAGCGCTTGCCTGTGCTTTGGAAATGGTGGTTGAAAAAGGTATTTACGATAAGGTAATTGTCACCCGAAATACTCCTGAAATTGCTGAGTCGATCGGTTTTTTACCAGGTACCGAAGAGGAAAAAATGGCACCATGGTTAGCTGCGATCACCGATACCTTAGAGGTATTACACAAAGGTGACGAAAACCCTATTTCAAGCCGTAACTATATTATGGAAAAGGCAAACATACAGTTTAAATCAGTTAACTTTATGCGTGGTCGCAGCATTCAAAATGCCGTGGTCATTTTAGATGAAAGCCAAAACCTTACCGCCTCACAGCTGAAAACTATTATTACCCGTTGTGGTGAAGGTACTAAGTTAATTTGCTCTGGTAACCTTGCGCAAATAGATAGTAACTACTTAACTCCAGTTACTTCTGGTTTAACTTATATTGTGGAGCGCTTCAAAGATTTTGAAGGCAGCGCCACGGTTAACTTAAATGGTGTGGTGAGAAGCCGTTTAGCATCGTTTGCGGAAGAAAATTTATAACTTGCGCAGTCCCACTTGGCTCGCTAACCTTGTTGACAAATTTAGCGCCAAGCATCGGATTGTAGATTGAATTTTCTACCTTTAAAACATTACTATCGTTCACTGGCTGTGGCACTTATTGTGCCGCTGCTGGTGGCTTTTCTATTATGTTTACACTTATATAATATTAAATTAGATCGCGCCGTAGCTAAACGCGAAGCTGATTTTGCTAATGTAGCTGCGCAAGTTGCGTTTTTAATGAATGCGACAGACGACTTGGTTAGCACTTTATTTGCCCAATATGAACAACCCATTTCTTATCGATTTGATCAACAATGGCTTGAAGATATTAATCAGCAAGACAGTTACTACTACCGGGAAATTCCCAATGAAGGTGGTGAAATTGTCGGCCAGGGTAAATTTTCTTCCTCCCCTAATGCAATTGCACAATGGCAACAAGTCATTGCGATGGGACCTGCCTTTAATACGACATTATCGTTAGTTCAATCTTTGGCTGCGGTCGCTTACGTTAACGAACAGGGTTTTGCTTATATCAAGCGTCGCCATGACTGCGATAGCTTAATGTTAACCCAATTACTTGATGGTCAACTTCGTCCTGTATTTTCAGGTGATTCACTAAGTTCTAGTGCCGTTATCAAAATTGCTGGTAAAAACTACTTATCAATAGGGCGTGCGCGTGAGCAGGGCAGTGAAGATTATATTATTTTGATTTATGACTTATCGGCAGTATCGCAATGGCTAAAAAAAATATCGCCGCGCAGTGGCGAATATATATTTTTAAATAGTGCACAGCACGTCATTATCAGCTCACTTTATGATATTGAAGAAGACACACCATTAGCGGAGTATTGGCCTTCAGCTAAAGCGCCATTAGCAGAATTAGATAATCAGGGTAATCTCACTCTTTTACAAGCGCAAAAGCAGCTACCAATTTATGCGGGTTATTTTGCATCGCATGATGAATTAGCCTCACCGATTGTAACTGATGTATTAATTGAACTTACTTTTTTGAGTATGTTTTTAGTGATTATGTTCAGTACCTTGTTATGGTTAAGCCAGCGTATTTTTGTGAAACCCATGACATATTTAATGGCGTATCTTGAACAAAATGAGGTGCACTATAAAGATTATTCAAATTACCATATACCAGCAAACTGGCAGCCGTGGTTTAGCCGAATCAAGTGGGTGCTTAACAAAAATCAGCAGTTGGTAAACTCATTGCAGCAGGCAAATAGTGAACTTGATGACCAAGTAAAAATAAAGACCCGTGAACTCGCGCGCAGTTATGAGGCTAAAGAACGCCATTTAGCATTATTGAATACTATGCTCAATAGTGTGCCAGATCTTATTTATTTTAAAAACATTGATGGCTCATTCTTAGGATGCAATCGTGCTTATGAACAATACATAGGTCTTGAGCAAGAGCAGTTAGTTGGCTTACAGTTATGTGATATTAGTGATGATAATGGTCAGATCAGCGAATTAGAGCAACAAGTTTTAACAACCAAAACTAAAGCTGAGCAACGTCTTGAAACCCAGCAGCAAACATTTCAATTAACCATCGCGCCATTTTATAACGATCAAAATCAGTTACTAGGTTCAATGGGGATTGGCCGGGATATAACTGCTCAACAACAAGCTCTTTTGGCATTAAAAGCGTCAGAGTCTAAGTTTCGCAGCGCCATAGAGTATGCTGCTAATGGAGTGATTTTACTTTCACTTGAACAGACGGTATTACAACTTAATCGAACTGCGCGAAAGATTTTTAAGATTGATAAAACTGAGCAGGATTTATTATTAGTGGATTTATTTCCACAGCAACAGTGGCAAGAAATAGCAACGCTTTTAGCTTTATTGCTGAGTGAGAAAAAGAAAGTTTACCACCTTACTTTAGGACAAGAAGAGCTAAATTGCTGGTGGCAGCTGAGCGTCTCTTTAGTATGGGATGAGCAACAAGCACCTTACTATTATGTTATTCATATTCAAGATGTCAGTGCATTGACTCAGGCCAAACAAGATGCCGAGCGGGCAACCGAGGCCAAAAGTCGGTTTATTGCTAACTTAAGCCATGAAATACGCACGCCACTGCATGCTGTGACAGGCCTTATTGATATGGTAACTCAGCAAGGCTTAACAGCGCAGCAGCAACAGCATGCAGTTCAAGCAAAAAATGCTGCGCAAAGTTTATTAACCATGCTTAATCGAATGCTTGATTTTGCGCGAATCGAAAATAACCAAGTGCAATTAGACTTAGTTGATTTTGCTGTAGTTGCACTTGTTGACAGCTGCGAGAGTGTATTAATAGGGCTCTGCCAGCAAAAAGATTTGGCTTTTAATATCGATATTGATCCGCTAATTGCTCCGCAGTTAGTCGGCGATTACATTCGCTTACAGCAAGTGCTCGGTAATTTACTCACCAATGCCGTGAAATTTACTGAACATGGCAGTATCACTTTGAAAATAACAGCCGTTGAATTGACGCCAACAAAACAAACCCTGTGTTTTAAAGTGATTGACACCGGGATCGGTATTGATAAAGCTGATCAGAGTCGATTATTTGACGCATTTACGCAAGGCGACGAATCACTCACTCGCACCCATCAAGGTGTTGGTCTAGGGCTCGCTATAGTCAAACACGAATTGGCATTAATGGGAGCTGAAATTAAAGTTGTCAGTAATAAAGGCCAAGGTAGTCAGTTTTTCTTTACTATAACCTTTAATGTTGCCGCTCAAATCGACCCTATCGACTGGCACAATACTTTACTGATTCATTCTGAGCGGGGAATTAATTTACCTGCCGCATTAGCGCCATTAAAACCGCTAGAATTTTCTGAGTTAGCTGAATTAACAGACCACGCTGTATTAGCAGATTATCAGCGGATCATCATTAATGACGTTGATCTACCGAGAGTAATAACGCGAGACAATATAAAAACAGCATTGATGAGTAATAACACGCAGCTTTATGTTGTTAAAAATGATCCAAATACTCCGCTGCCAACTCTTAAAGGTATGCAAATGTGCAGTGTGAAAAATTCTGCATTAGTGCAACGAATACAGCAAGTTGAGCCGGTATCTAAACGCCCTGATGTAAATCTGACAGCGGCAGAGAGTAAACTCAACGTTGCGGGCTTACTAGTGTTAGTTATTGATGATAATCAGCTTAATTTAGATATTATTAGTAATATCTTAAGCAAAGCACATATTAATGTAATGACGGCAAATTCGGCGATGGCAGGGATAGATTTGGTTGCACAAGTCATGCCTGATCTGATCTTAATGGATATTCAAATGCCAGAAGTCGATGGGTTGCAAGCAACCGCTTTATTGCGACAACGTTATGATCAACAGCAATTACCTATTTTTGCGCTAACTGCGCATTGTGAAGCAGCTGACGAGCAACGCTCACTTGCAGTGGGTATGAATAAACATTTAACAAAACCAGTAGTTGCAGCGACGTTATTAGCGGCGATAAATGAGCTGAGAATTACCGGCGCTGTTTTTTATAATCATTCTTTTGCATTAGAACAATTCTCGGGCCATAATGATTTACTACAGGTAATGTTGGGTAAACTTGCTAAGTTGTGTGTAAGCCATCTGCAGCAATTAAAAGTGCCGATGCAAACAAAAGCGTTGGAACGATTAGTGCATAGTATTAAAGGTGTGTCAGGAAACCTTGGCTTTAATCGCCTAAGTGCTACCGCTCAGCAATTAGAAAGTAGACTACGTAAGACACCAGACGTAGGGCAAATATCCCTGAGTCAGTTAGAGTTCGAATTAGTACAAGTAAATAGATACATTCAAATACAAGGCTCAGTAAATGTTGAAGAAAGCCAAAATACTGATCGTTGATGACGACCCATTAAATCGATTAGTGTTGGAAAAAACATTAGCGAATGATCACGAAATATTTTTAGTTGAAAGTGGTGAAAAAGCCCTTACATTTGTTAAATCAACGGCGGTTGACTTAATTATCCTCGATATAGTAATGCCCGGCATTAATGGCTATGAGGTGTTAATTCAGTTAAAAGAAAATTCAACTACGCACGCTATTCCAGTCATCTTTATTTCAGCTAATACAAGCCATGATGATGAAGCAAAAGGGTTTGAATTAGGCGCAATGGACTATATTGCTAAGCCATTTAGTCCCGCAATAGTACGTGCACGAGTGCGTAATCAATTATTGATCAAGCAAAAAAATGATTTGTTAGAAATGCTCGCCTCAATTGATGGGCTGACAGAAATACCTAATCGGCGTTATTTAGATGAAAGCTTATCGCGAGAATGGCGTCGCAGCCGTCGAGCTGGTACACCGTTATCGGTGCTATTAATAGATATAGACCACTTTAAGCGTTATAACGATTGTTATGGCCACCGTGCCGGGGATGACTGCCTTAAACGTGTGGCACATGCATTAGTTGCAGCGTGTGAGCGAGGTACTGACTTTGTTGCGCGCTACGGCGGTGAAGAATTTGCTGCAGTATTACCCGACACCAACCAGTACGAGGCATTGGAATTTGCTAATAAACTCAGAGATGCTGTTAATGCGCTTGCTATCCCGCATAAAGCATCACTCAATGCCGCTCACATTACGATAAGTATTGGGGTTGCTACAACTGAGTTTGGTCAAGTTTATGCTGAGCATATATTACTTGAAGAAGCCGATTTAGGTTTATATCAAGCTAAAGATAGTGGCCGCGATAAAATTATCGCTCGAGTTATTGACGCAAGTTAGTAAAGTCAGTTATTACAGCAAATAAAGAGTGAATATGCTCCACTCTTTACTGCTTTAGTTTTGTGTCTAAATGGCGCTAAGTGAATTATAAATACTATCACCCACACCAATCAGTTTCTCGTTTTTAAAGACCAGTGGAGTACATTCATCTTTTGTCATTTTTCCGTCAGAGTGAATACTATGGGTGGCATAAAATAGTACTTGGTATACATCACCGTCTTTTTTTAATAATTCTGTAAAGTCGGGAGTTTTTAATTTATTTAATACATTTTGATAGCTGGTATCTAAAGTGAGCCCCGAGATGCTTTCACGATTAAATTGATGATGTTCTTCCCAGCTTGAACTATTACCAGCCCAATGCGTTTCTGCTTCACCATCGGATACTGCAATTACACAACCAGTAAGAAGAGGGGCTGTAAGCGCGGCAATTAAAAGTACTTTTTTCATTATTTTATCCTGATACTAAATATTGATTTTAATTTGTCTATTAGTTAGCAAAGAACTGGCCAATATTTTATATTATTTAAAATCAATAGATTAGGTTTTTTTATAAGGCGGTAAATTACATTTAACCACCTTGTATAGCGTAACTAACTAAAAGTTAGTTGATTAGACCAGTCTATTTAAGCTTTGACCTTGGCTAAATGCGCTAATATTTAAGCTGACTTGCTTTACTAAGCGAATGATTGACTCTTCACTGGCCCATGCAATATGTGGAGTCAGTATTAAATTATCACCACGATAAGCGGCCAATGGATTATCCTTCGCAGCTGGTTCTTTACTTAATACGTCAAATCCCGCTCCTGCAATTTGGTTATTGCTCAGTGCGTTGGCTAAATCAGCTTCATTAACGATACCACCGCGCGCGGTGTTAATTAAAATGGCATTGGGTTTCATCATAGCAAGTTCAGCAGCACCAATCAGATCACGACTTTCATCGGTTAAAGGGCAGTGTACACTAATAATATCAGCTGTTTTTATTGCTTGGTAAAATTCTGTTCGGCCCTCTCTAGTTACTTGGTTTTTACGCTCACTGATAACTACATTGGCACCAAAAGCACGTGCAACATCCGCAACAGCTTTACCAAGCGAACCATAACCGATAATTGCCAGAGTTTTACCTCCTATATCATTAAAACGGTAATCAAGGCGGCAGAACATCTCGCTTTGTTGCCATAACCCTTGTTGGCAATCAGCAATGTAGCGGTGAGTATTACCCAGTAAATTTGTGATCAGTGCAAAGGTATGTTGTACAACCGAAGGTGTTGAATACCCGGCCACATTGGTAACGGCAATGCCAAACTCTTTAGCGGCGACTAAATCAACATTGTTAGTGCCAGTTGCGGCTACACATATGAGCTTTAATTCAGGGAGTTTTGCCAGTGTTTCGCGATTAAGTACCACTTTATTGGTGATCAATACATCAGCCCCTGCACTATGCGCTAATACTTGTGCTGGACTGGTTAGTGAATAACTAGTGAAGTTGCCAAGTGTTTGAAAAGGCTCAAGTGATGTGCCTGCTAATGTGGCAGTATCGAGAAGGGTAATATTCATGCGCTTTCCTTATTAAATAAAATAATTTTAATGCTTGACCTTGGTGTGTACTCTAAGGTTTATACTTGGCATCAGTTGATAATACACTCATTGGAGACACAGATGAAAATAGGTGAATTTGCTAATCAGTTAGGTGTCTCTACAGATACCCTAAGATACTATGAAAAACATAATTTGTTAACGCCATCAAGTCGAACCGGGGCCGGTTATCGCGATTATGGTGAAGCTGCATTAAAGCAAATGAAGTTTATTTTACGTGCTAAAAATGTTGGCTTTAGCTTGGCAGAGATCAAGGAGTTGCTGCAAATTAAATTTAAAAAACATCAGCATTCTTGCCATGAAGTTAAAAACCTAACAATACAAAAGCGTGACTTAGTCGCAGAGCGCATTGCTGAATTAACACGTTTTCATCAATCATTATCCGTGTTAGCTGATAAGTGCTGTGGCGGACAAGAGCCCGCAGATAACTGTTCAATATTAACCACTTTGGAGGACATCGATGGACTTACTCAATAATTTTTGGCAGTTATTTTTATTATCTGCCCCTTGGTTAATGCTTGGTTTACTCATTGCCGGGTTATTAAATGTGTATTTACCGGCAAATTTTTTAAATAAACATTTAGGTAAAGAAGGTTTTTGGACCACTGTTAAAGCTGCTTTAATTGGTGCGCCAATGCCGTTGTGTTCGTGCGGTGTAATACCCGCTGCAATTGGTTTAAGACGTGCAGGCGCTTCAAAAAGTGCTACCACTGCGTTTTTAGTATCGACGCCAGAAACTGGGGTTGATTCGGTGTCGGTATCGTATGTGCTACTCGGTCCTTTTATGGCAATAATTCGTCCAATAGCGGCGATTTGTAGTGCTATTGTCGCAGGTGTCTTAGTGGGGCGTGATGCTGAAAAAACGCAAACTACAGCTCACACTAGTGAAGTTAATAATGAGCAAAAGCGAGCAGCTACAACAAGTTGTTGTTCAACAAAATCAGCAGTGGTCGAAGAGAAGGTAAGTTGCTGCTCAACAAAATCAGCAGCGGTCGAAGAGAAGGTAAGTTGCTGCTCAACAAAATCAGCAGTGGTCGAAGAGAAGGCAAGTTGCTGCTCAACAAAATCAGCAGTGGTCGAAGAGAAGGCAAGTTGCTGCTCAACGAAATTAGCAGCGGCTGAAGAGAAGGCAAGTTGTTGCTCAACGAAACCAGCAGCGGTCGAAGAGAAGACTAGCTGTTGCGATTCATCAAGCGCAGTACCAGCCAGCCAATGGCAAAAGATGAAACAGGCTGTGAGTTTTAGCTGTAATAAATTACTATCAGACACTATGAAATGGTTAATGATTGGTTTGTTCTTTGCAGCTTTAGTGCAAACTTATGTGCCAGAGTCATTTTTAAGCCAATGGGGCAGTGGTATTTTGGCTATGCTGGTGGTGATCGTGATTAGTATTCCCATGTATATCTGCGCGACCGCATCAACGCCGATTGCAGCTGGTTTGTTATTGAGCGGTGTATCGCCGGGGGCGGTGTTGGTGTTTATGCTTGCGGGTCCTGCCACGAATGTCGCAACGCTTGGCGTGGTTGCTAATGAGCTTGGTAAACGTGCAGTAGTTGCTTATTTAGTTGGTGTAATAGGGGTTGCTTTAATATTTGGCTTTTTAACTGATTATTTAGTGGCTGAATTTGGCTTTGTTGTTACACCATTATTAGGTGAAGAACATCAAGTGCTACCACATTGGCTAACCCTTCTCTGTGGTACTATTTTAGCGCTGTTAATGGTGCGTTTAGTTCTTAAAGGAGCGCTTAGTAAATACCGTAGTACTGGTAAGAGCATTGCATAATTGAATGTTATTAAATAGATTTTTAGCGGTTATAAAATATAAACAATGGACCAAATTAATGACTTAGTTCGCATTTTAGGTTGTCTGAGTTATAATCGCCCATAGAATATAAACGGTGCGCATGAGCGCACCGTTTTTTTAACTTTAAAGATGCAGTAATGAGTGAGCCAGTGGACAAGTACGCAGATATAAGACCTTACAATGATGATGAAGTAGCCGCTTCGGTTGCACGTTTGATTGATGATAATGCGTTTATTGATGTAGTTGCAAAATATAACTTTCCGCGTTTTTTATCAGCTGTACCTTTGCTGTCTAGAGCATTGGTAAAGTATCAGTTACGTAAAAAGTGGGGCGCTATCAACAGTGTTGAGCAAGTTCAACAAATCGTTGCTAAGTATTTAGCACAGCTGGTAAAACGCACCACAACTGAGGTGACTTTTTCTGGTTTGGATCAACTTGATCCAAAGCAAGCGTATTTGTTTATCTCAAATCATCGCGATATCGTACTTGATCCTGCGTTAATTAATTGGGGCTTATTCAGCTATAAAATGAAGACGGTCCGTATCGCCATTGGCGATAATTTACTGCAAATTCCTTATATCACCGAACTGATGCGTTTAAATAAAAGCTTTATTGTTAAGCGCTCAGTTAAAGCGCCAAAAGAAATGCTCAGAGCACTATCGCAGTTGTCGGCTTATATTTATGATTCGCTTGCTGGCGGTGATTCAATTTGGATTGCACAAAAAGAAGGTCGTGCTAAAGATGGCTTTGATCAAACAGATCCTGCGCTACTTAAAATGTTGCAGCTTAATGGTCGTAAGCAAAAGAAAGAGTTTGCTGAATATGTACGCGAGCTAAAAATTGTACCAGTATCAATTTCATATCAATATGAACCTTGCGCAACAGCCAAAGCCAAAGAGCTTTATCATAAGCAACATCATGGTAAATATGTTAAGTCAGCGGGTGAAGATATTGCCAGTATTGTTGAAGGTTTTAGTACCGCCAAAGGGCATGTTCATTTAGCATTTGGGCAACCAATTGAAGAAGGGTGTGAATCACCAGAGCAGCTGGCAAAAACCATTGATCAGCAAATTATTGATTCGTTTTTTTTACATCCCGGGAACTACATTGCGGGCGGTTGTAAACAAGCGGTGATTGATAAAGCCGACGCTCAGGCATTTGAGATGCGTCTGGCGCGTGTGCCAGATGAGCTAAAACCACTGGTGTTAGCAATGTACGCTAAGCCATTTCATCGTAAAGTTGAGTTTAAAAGTAGCGAAAGCGGCCAATAACCAATGTAAAATATTTTTAAAAAACCGTAATTAAGTTACGGTTTTTTTTCGTTTAAAAAACGGGCTATACTAAAGTTGTGTATATTGACTGATGTTTGCTATGCAACAAATTGAAATTTTTGAAATTCCAAGTCCTTGCAAAGACATTTGCGAGGTAAATAACCGAGGCTATTGTAAAGGCTGCTACCGAAGTCGGGAGGAGCGCTTTGGTTGGAATTCATTTTCAAACGTAGAAAAAAAGCAAGTCATCAGTTTGTGTCAACAACGTTATAAGCGTTACTTGCAAAAACGCCAAGCACTTGGCGCTAAGCCAGCAGTACCTGAGCAGGGGGATTTTGGTTTTTAATCAAGATGATGTTTAGCCCTGAGTAAACGAATTGTGCCATTTTCATTGAGTTTATGCAGTTGCTCTTCAAGCTTAGGTATTAACGCGCTATGGCGTGAATGCAAAAAGTGAAAGCTTTTTATCGGTGCCAGTACTTCAGTTTGAAATTGCTTAATATTAAACTGAGGGTGTTTAGTCGATAATAAAAAGTCGAGTAAAATTACACCTTGTACTTTACCTTGAGTGAGTAAATTAAGTTGAGCAGTGACGCTTTTCACCTTAATAATGTCACCAATAAAAGGGTGTTCGTTAAGGTAACTCTGCGTTGCAGGATAACCAACTTGAATGGCGATATTGTCTAGCTGCTCAAATGTACATTGCTGGCAGTTTTTTAATAGCACAAGGTTAAACTCAAATAGCGCAAAGTTAACCGGATGCAAGTTTTGATATTGTTGACTGATACTGGCCACTCGCCCTAATTGGCCATCAAGCGTGCCATTGTTCGCTGCAGATAAAGCGCTTTGGTGATTAAAGTCAATAATATGTACATCATAGCCAAGTTCTTTATATGCAAGGGTCATCAGCTCAATAACATAGCGAGCCTGTGGGGTATCGGCTGGGCGATTAAATAGCATATGTTGTGTGTTTGCTATAGTGCTCAGTGGCGTTAGTAAATAACAGAGCACTATGAGAGAAAAAAAGCACTTAATCACAGCGTTTCCATATTAGGACTAAAAACGCCACCAATCTACGTTTAAAAGCTAAAAAGCGCAAGTTTAGCCGTGACTCTTTTAGGCAAATGTTTGTTATACTCTGGGCATTAATATGATTAGTAATAACTGGTAATTTATGTCGTTTAACTTATGCTTACTACCTCGTGAACAAAAATATCAAATTCAATTGGATTACGAGGCATCGTTTTGGGCTTATCAAATAAAGCGTGGTAAGAGTACTCGTGAGCAAATATACAATACAATTCATAGTCGCCCAGTGGCAGAGCAGATGTTTTTGAAGCAGCAATTTGAACAATATTTAGCGACGATGCAAAGTTAATGACGGCATTGCGTTTTGAATGCCTAGAGCCAATTAAAACCCCCTTAGTGAATAAGTTTTACAGCCAATATAAAGCCCGAGGTCGGGCAACCAGACAAGATCAAGTGTGGGTTGTTTATCATGACTTAGTTATTGTCGCGGCATGCAGAATTCAAAATCGCAGTGATTATTTGTTTTTGTCTACCTTGCTGGTTGCACCTGCTTGGCGTGGTCAAGGACTTGCCAAACAGCTACTAATACATACCTTATCTAACCAAAACTCACTCGTTTATACATTTGCTTATACGCATTTAGCTTATTTTTATCAATCAATTGGGTTTAACTTTGTGTTAACATTGCCGTCACCTTTGGATACACTCTTTACTGTCTATCAGCAACGAAATATCGTAGCTATGCAGTGCTAGTTAAAATAATTAGTTAAAACAACTACGTGGAAATTTAAATGGGTCAATGGTTTAAGGCTAGTATATTCTTTTTGTTAGCCGCCTCAGTTGTTGCTAGCCAAGTTGCTATGGCGCAGGTAAAACGTTTATCGCCAAGTGAAGGTTTATCACAAAGCTATGTCAGTACCATGTTGATAGATAAAAGCGGCTATCTTTGGTTAGCGACGGAAGGGGGCTTAAATCGTTACGATGGCTATCAGGTTGTACATATTGCAGGGCCTAATGGTGAACTAGATGAAGCAATTATTGACCTTATATATCAAGACCCTGATGGTTATATTTGGATTGCGTCGTTAGTTGCAGGGCTATTTCGCTATGATCCAAGTACCGATAGTTACCAACAATTTTTATCAAAACCTACCACTGAAGAGCAAGTTTTAAGTCAGTCCGTATTTAGTATGGTTGCCACCGATAATAAGTCATTATGGATTGGTCGCGGTTGGGATTTTGCTCGCCTTGATTTAGCGACGGGCCAAATTGAGACTATTTTTGAATTACCAGAGCGCACTCGTAATACCGTGATCCGCGATTTATTACATTACAAAGGTTATATCTTTATTGCCGCCAGTACTGGCGCATATGTCTATCATATAGCAACTGGGCAATACCGAAAATTAGAGCATTTAAGCACTGAGCCAGACCATGTATATCAAAATTATATAAAGTCGTTTGCAATAGGCGAAAATGAGCAACTGTTAGTGGGGGCCGTACGTGGTTTATATCAAGTTGATATTAGTGATTTACCGAGTATGTTTGAGCGCCCAGATGTGCCTTTTAAAAATAAAACCATATTGAATGATCTTAATATTTGGAAAATAATAAATGACCATGGGGTGCTTGATTTAGGCACCGATAAAGGTTTATTTAGTCTCGATTTGAATACCGGTGAGCTGACTAAAAATAATAGAGTAAAAGAAAGTAAATACTCACTAGCAGATCCAAGTGTTATCGATATTGTCAAAGATAGTAACGGCGCTATGTGGACAGCGACTAAAAGTGATGGGGCATTTTATTTACCTTATGATAATTATCATTTTGAAAATGTTAATGCCAGTATGCTCTCTGGTGATGGTTTATCGCACCCTTCAATTTGGGGCATAACTGAGTATGAAGATAAACTCTGGTTAGCAACCCATAATGGCTTAACTGCGGTTGATTTAAAAACTAATCAAGGGCAAGTGTTTTTAAAAGATTATCAAGCTGATTTGTTTACCACTGAATTTAATATCTACGCTATTTCTCCCTATAAAGATAAATTGTGGCTGCGTACTAATCGCGGGATTTTTAGTTTTGATCCGCATAGCTATGAAATTTTTCCAGCGACAACAGCCGACCCAAGCCAGCAACACCTGATCACAGGGTGGTTACATGGCTCAGTATTGATGCCAAATGGTGAATTATTTTATGTTCATTCTGATCATGGCATGTTTGTTTATAATATCGACAGCCAAAAGATCACTCCTTTAGGTGGTGAATTTGAAAAGTTTGAACCGTTTTTAGCTTATGGTTTCTTACCGCCTTTATCTACCAAACCTGACTCCCCGTTATTTTATAATGCAGGGGTGCTTTATCAGGTTGATCCAAACTCATTTGCTTTAACAAAAATCTATACAGTGCCACAGCAACACGAAAATGTAGCCGTTAATGTAATGTCTTATATTGTTGATAATAATAATGTGCTGTGGATCACGTTATCGAATTTTGGCTTAATTGGTCTTGATGCATCGAATTACAAGCTGTTGTATACCATAGATTTAGATAAAAATAAGCTCGGCACCTTATTGTACGATATGGTGTTAGATGATGCTGGAATGATCTGGATGAGTAGTCATAAAGGAATATGGCGATTAAATCCAGAAAATAAACACTTTCAGCAATTTACAACTTCAGAAGGACTGGTCTCTACCGAGTTTAATAGTGGTGCATTTACGCGTTTAAAAACTGGCCAAATAGTCTATGGTACGTTAAAAGGGTTTAGTTATTTTTACCCAAATGATAATCACCCTAGGCATGGTTTAATTGATCACGTAAATATAACCAGCATTGATTTGATGTCTCGTGAATTATCTACGGATCTTAAGCAACCTATAAAAACAATCACCTTAGAGCACGACGATATCGGTCTCGAAGTCGCTTTTTCGGCAATGGCATTTAATTATCAGGAACGTATTATTTATGAGTATCAACTCTCTGATGGGCAAAAATCTTATACCCGTAATAATAACCGAGTGCTATTTCCAAAACTTAACCCCGGCAAATACCAACTAAAAATTTGGGCTAAAGATCCGCTTACTGGCGACTACACACAACCGGCAGTGCTGGATATTGTGGTTAAATACCCGCTATGGCGCGCACCTCAGTTTATAGTGCTTTACGCACTGGTATTTTTTGGATTAGTAGCAGCTTGGATAATGCGTCGTAATCGAATCCAGCAATTATTATTAGCAGCTCACAGAGAAAGCCAAGAAAGTGAAGCGCGCTTAAAGTTAGCATTGGAGGGCAGTCGTTCAGGGGTGTGGGATTGGCAATCTGCAAGTCCAATAATTTATCAACCACGGCTTAAAAATGAGTTAGGTTATGATGTTGAATCGGTTAATTTAGATGATTATTTAGCAAAAATTCATCCTAAAGATAAACAAAATTTTCGCATTGAGTGGTTAGAATTTTTATCCACCGAAAAAGGCTATTTTAACTGCACCTATCGTTTACGCCATAAATTAGGCTATTGGCGCTGGTATAAAGACTTTGGCAAAGTGGTTGCCTGGCAAGGAAGTACACCCGAGAAAGTGGCTGGAACTTACACTAATATGACTCGTGAATTAGTGTTTGAAGAACATGCCCGTTTATTTGGCGCAGCATTTGAGCAAACCCGCGATTGGGTCTTTATTCTAGATAAAAGTTTACGTATTTTAGCTACCAACAAAGCACTGCAGAGCGCATTTAACTTTCCTGTTGATTATCGTTCTAGCTGCTCATTACACTTAGGATTAAGTCGTGCTGTAAGAGTTAACTATTTACGTGTAATGAAAGAGTTGCAAGCTGGCGAGCACTTTTCTGCAGAAGATACTGTTTGCTTGGCGAATGGCGAGCAGCGTCATGTGCTTATTAAAATTAGTGCGGTTGCTGATACGGAGCAACGCTTAGAAAGCTATGTGGTTATTCTGACTGATATTAATGCGCAAAAGTTAGCTGAGAATGAATTATTTTTACTAGCAAATTACGACAGTTTAACGGGGTTACCAAATCGTACTTTATTTAATGATCGAGTTGAACATGCACTTGAACAGGCTAAAGGCCAAAACCTAAAAGTTGCGTTACTCAATATTAATATCAAACGCTTTAAGTATTTTAATGACTCACTAGGGCATGAAGCTGCCGATGAGATAATAAAGGCGGTGGCACTGCGGATCAAATCGCGTGTACAGGCGAAAGACAGTGTAGCCCGCTTTAGTGGTGATGAGTTTATGCTGTTAGTCGAGGGTATTCAACAAATCGAAGAAGTTGTTTTACTGTGCGTTAAGTTGATGGCTAGCTTGAATGACAACATCATTATTAACAATCAAGCGATTAGTGTCAGTTTAAGTATTGGCGTGGCGATTTCGCCTGATGATGCACTCTGTGCGAAAAGTTTAATTAAAGCGGCTGATATTGCACTGTATCATTCGAAAAAGAGCTTGGAAGGTTGTTATCAATTTTACAAACAAGAAATGAATCAGCATGTACAACGCTCATTGCATTTAGAATCACAATTAACTCAAGCCTATCAAAATCATGCGTTTTGTAATCATTACCAAGTGATTGTTAATGCTAAAACTCATCAGGCCGAAGGGCTGGAAGTATTGCTGCGCTGGCCAGAAAATAACAGCTATGAAACACAAGAGTTTGCGCTTGCTGCTGAGAGTATTGGTTTGATCACAAAAATTATGTTGCAAACCCTAGCTAGAGCGTTGATTGAACTTAAACAATGGCAGTTACAAAAGCCTGACTTGTATGTGTCTATTAACCTGTCTGCACTGGATTTTGAGTATAAAAATTTAGTCGATGAAATTCGCAGTGCGCTAATTAATGCTGATGTATCAGCCAGCTCTGTGGTGTTTGAAATTACAGAATCAGTGCTGATGCATGATTCACCGCAAGCGTTAAATAGCATGTCAAAGTTGAAGCAACTAGGTTGTCGCTTATATATGGATGACTTTGGTACAGGTTATGCTTCACTCACTTATTTAAAGCGCTTTCCGATCGATGTACTGAAAATTGATCGCAGTTTTGTAACTGATATTGGTATAGATAGTGACGATGAAGCGATTATTCAGTCAACGCTTGCATTGGCGAAAAGCTTAGGTAAAGAATGCGTCGCAGAAGGCGTTGAAACTAAGCAGCAGCTTACCTTTTTGCGCAACTTAGGCTGTAATTTATTTCAGGGCTATTTATTCAGTAAACCAATCCCAGGTGATGATGTAAGCGCATTATTAAATAAAGACTGGCAGTCGTTGTTGAATGAAGACTAGTCTTGGCGTTCACCGCAGTGACGGCAATAAAGGTTTTTAGTGCGTGCACTAAGTTGAGACTTAATTGCTTTGTTTGCTTCTTGCTTACTTAAACCAAGTTTACAGCGCAAATTCTCTAGATGCTCCAGTTGCGCATCATCTAGTTTACCATCTAGCTCGCCATCATGCAGACATTCATGCACCGCATCACTAAACATGATCCTACGCTTACGTAGCTGTTCAGAGAAACTCGAAGCTAATAAGCCGGTGGGTATTGCTACCATTCCCATACTCAGTAACGTGATCACGCCGCCAAAAAAACGCCCTAGCGGTGTTACTGGCACAACGTCACCATAACCTACAGTGGTCAGCGTTGCCATTGCCCACCACATTGCCGCAGGAATGGAGCCAAATTTATCCGGTTGTATATCGTGTTCAATTAAGTAAATTCCGCAGGAAGCTAAAATTAGCACCACTGCCATTATAAAGAATGCGGCCAAAAGCGAACTGCTTTCATCACGAAATGATTGTAAAAGTAGCTGCATTGCTCGTGAGTAGCGAGTGAGCTTAAAAACACGTAGGAGTCTGAGCACTCTTAAAAAACGTAAATCAAAGGTGATAAACATCATTAAGATCGTGGGCAGGATTGCCACTAGATCAATTAAGGCTAAAGGGGACAGTAAATATTTTAAACGACGTTGAAAATTACCACAGTTTAGACTTTTGTACTCGGCACGTTCTACGCATGACCAAAGGCGAAGCAAATACTCGATAGCAAATATAATTACTGAGCCTAACTCTAACATTAAAAATTCATGCTTATATTGATGAGCTAAACTCGCAATTGATTCAAGCACAATCGCAACGACATTAATCATTATCAGCGATATTAGAAATATATCGATATAATGACCCGTCTTACGGTACTCCCCATTACCTTGAAAAAATAGCGCTGTGCGTTTACGTAAATTATTCAAGCTATTATCCGTGTGTGTTATTGGGAGTTAAAGCAAGTACCATATTAATGCTGCCTTCTTCAAAGTCGCGGCTGATCTTAAAGCCTAGTTTTCGGGCTAATTCAATCATTCCGGTATTTTCCGGCAGGGTGATACCCTCAATGAATTGTACGCCTTGGCTTTGACAATACTCAATAGCGGCGCGCATTAATAAGCCACCTAAGCCAAGGCCTTGGCAGTTTGAGCGCACTACTATAGCAAATTCGGCATGCACTTTATCAGGGTCCATTAACACCCGAGAGACGCCAAGCGTGGCGTTGTTTTGAGTGATAATAAACGCCATTTCACGATCGTAGTCAATTTGTGTCATTTTAGCGAGTTGATCGTGGTTAAACTGCGGCAGCTCGCCAAAAAAGCGTTTGTAGCGATCTTCTTTGCTGAGAGATAGATCAAACTCTTGGTGCGCTTGCTCATCTTCTGGCTTTATTGGTCTGAGTGTCGCAAGGGTATTATTTTTCAGCGTCACTTGTTTAACCAGCTCAATTGGGTAAGGGCGAATAGATAAGCGTTTACGATGTGATTGTACTTGGTAGTGACTCAGGGTCATGGTGGCATCAAGCACCAAAAACTGGCCATTACTGGCTAAAATAGGATTTAACTCAAGCGAAGTTATATCGGGTTGATCAATAACTAACTGAGAAATACGGGTCAGTAGTGCACAGAGGCGATACTTATCAACTTTCTCAGGCAAAATACGCTCTTTAAGCACGCCTTTGTCATGCGCCGCAGCAATTAAATACTTTGCTAAGTTCATATTCAAAGGTGGTAAAGCAACCGCTGCTTGAGCAAACTCTAGACCCGTGCCGGCTTCTCCTAGAAGTATTACAGGACCAAAATTCGGTTCTGTTTTTATCGCAATACGTAGTTCATTGGCGCCAGCTCTAGGTGCCATTTTTTGCAGTGAAAAGCCTTCAATAATCGCATCAGGGTAGGTGTTTTTTATTCTCAATAGCATGGCAAAGGCGGTTTGTTCAACCTCTTGTGCATCGTTTAAGTTAAGTACCACGCCACCGACTTCTGATTTAGATGGAATGCTAGGGCTGATCAGTTTCAGTGCAACCGGGAAGCCTAGCTCTATGGCTTGTTCTTTTGCTTCTGTTGGTGTGTATGCGACCTCGGTTTGAATACATTCAACGCCATAGTGAGCGAGTATTTGGCTGGCTTGATGGGTGGATAGATAGCTTTGCTGCTCAGCTAAAAATTCATTCACGAGCGCTTTTGCTGCGTGTTTATTGATTTTAGCGTCATCTGTGTTTGACTCTGGAGTTTGGGTTAAATGTTTTTGATTACGGCGATAACTTACTAAGTGCATAAAGGCGCGTACTGCGCCCTCAGGGGTGCGATAAGTAGGAATGCCGTAGTTGCTACATACGCGACGGGCGGCATAGGCGGCATCTTCGCCCATAAAATTTGTGATCACATAAGGACGCGCCATTTTCGGTAGTTTATTCAACGTTTCAGCGATAATTAATGCATAGTCTTCACTTGGCGCAAGGGCCGATGGCGTGTGAATGATCAGTAGATTTTTTACTTCCTTAGCATGCAATAAAATTTCCAGTGCTTGTTGGTAGCGTGCCGGAACTGAGTCACCAAAAATGTCCACCGGATTAGAGGTCATATCCGACTGTGGGATCACTTTATTGAGCGCCGCACGGGTTTCTTCACTCAATTGTGTCAGCTTACCAGAACTTTGTAATAAGCTATCAACGGCCATTACGCCGGGGCCGCCGCCATTGGTTAAAATGGTGAGTTGTTCCACCTTTAATAATTTAGGATGCATGGCCAGTGTTTGTGTAGCAGCAAACAGTTCAGTTAAATCATTTACCCGTAACATACCTGCGCGTTGGAAGAGGGCGTCATACACCGCATCTGAACTTTGCTTGCCGCCAGTGTGAATTTCGGCAGCAAGCGCTCCAGCCGCTGTTTTACCGGTTTTAATGGCGATCACCGGTTTACTAAACGCAGCGGCACGAGCAGCTGAAATAAAGCTGCGGATATTCTCAATGTTATCGATGTACAGCAAAATAGCCTTCGTTTTTGCATCGCGACCTAAAAAGTCGAGTAGTTCAGCAAAGTCGATATCTAAACAATCACCCACAGAGACAAAGTATGAAAAGCCAATTTCTTTGTGTTTTGCCCAATCTAAAATAGTGGAGCACACAGCTGCGGACTGTGAAATAAACGCTAATTTACCAGGGCTTGCGATAGTGTGAGAAAAACTCGCATTGAGGCCAATATGAGGGATCAACAAACCCAAACAATTAGGGCCAAGTAACGATACTTTGGCTTGTTTAGCGGCTTCTTGCAGTGCTGTTTTTTGTTCATGATTGAGTCCGGCTGCGATCACAATCGCATTTTTACAGCCAAACTCTCCAAGCTCTGCAATGATATTAAGTAGGGTGTGTTTGTTCGTACAAATAACCGCAAGGTCCGGTATTTTCGGTAGCGCCGCAATTGACAGGTAGGCCAACACGCCATGTACGGCGCTATTAGTCGGGCTTACTGGCATGATAGGGCCGTTAAATCCGCCTTGTAATAAGTTGCGCATTACTACAAATCCTGCTCGGGAAACGTTATTCGATGCACCAATCACGGCAACCGAAGTCGGGTTGAAAAACTGACTAATGCGTTTTACACTCATGGTCTTTCCTTGCGGGTTATTTGTTTTCTAGCGAGGTGATGCATATAATCTTTTTGCTAACGACGCTCGCATCTTGAGGTGGTTTGAGTATATGCTCAATGTAACCTGTTTAGGTTGATTTTTCGAGCATCATAACCACATATAATTGATTATTATCAAAGGATCATTAAATGAATAAACCAAATGGATATTATCAGTTGCTTGGCGCAGCTGTATTGAGTGTCGCTATACTTGGCTGCGGATGGATTTTAAAATCAGCAGCGCTTGATGTAAAAAATATGGAACGCACGGTTGAGGTTAAAGGATTAGCAGAGCGTGAAGTAACTGCTGATACAGTGATCTGGCCGGTACAATTTAGTGATGCAGATAATGACCTTGAAAAGTTAGTTGAACGGGTTGAGCAGAAAAATGCCGCAGTGATCGCTTTTTTAAAACTGCATGGCTTTGATGAACAAGAGATCAGCCAAGGTAGGCAATCAATTGTTGATAAACAAGCGCGCGAATACGGCGCTGATAATCAACAGTTTCGCTATATTGCCCGCGCAAATATTACCGTGTATTCGCAGCAGCCTGATAAAGTGCAAAACGCCTTAACTAAGGTGGGCCAGCTAGCCAAACAAGGTATTGCGATTGTGCAAGATAACTATGAAACCCGCATTGAATATTTGTTCTCTGGGCTAAACGATATAAAACCAGCAATGGTGCAAGAAGCCACCGAAAAAGCTCGCGAAGTGGCATTAAAATTTGCCAAGGACTCACAGTCAAAACTAGGTAAAATTCGCACCGCAAGACAAGGGCAGTTTAGTATAATCGACCGCGATTCAAACACTCCGCAGATCAAAAAAGTGCGAGTTGTAACCAGCGTTGAATATTATTTATCTGATTAATATTATTTGTGTTGTACAAGGTAGCGCTCAACTTGTTCTGTTTTACAGCGTAAGTAAGCGCCACTGAGCAGTATTTTATAGTCACTGAGTGGCTTGTCTGGGCTTGTTTGAGATAACGTGAGTAAGGCTTTTAAGAATGCGGCAGTGTTTATATTGCTCTGATTTTGTTTAAACTCAACTTCCATTAATGCCAGCAAGGCCGAAAATTCATGCTTTGGTAAGCTGTGTTGGGCTGGATTGTTTGCAATGTAACTTGCAACTGGGGTCAGCCCGATATCATTAACTTGCGCTAAAGCTTGCAACAAGTTTTCGTTACTTTCAAATAGCATCAGTGAACGTACATAATTAAACGGTAATTTAGCCTCACTACACTCGCTAAATAAGCGGTGCAATACATTTTGCTGCTGTTGGTTTTGTTGTGTAAAACCATGATTGAACTTTAGACCAGGGGTAAAAAAACTTAATTGGTCGGTATTATTTAGCTGACTGATGATGGCTGTTGGTAGCGAGTGTTGAGTTAATATGCGTGTGGCGATATTTTGCAGATAAGTATATTTTACACTCATGCGTTGCGCACTGCTATATAAGTGCTGTAACTGCATGGCTTGTTGTATTGCAGATAAACTGGCAAAGCTATCAACAATGGCTTGCAACTGATGCTGCTGCATCTGTTGGTTTAGTTGACTGATACATGTATCCATTGTTAATCCTATACGTTACGTGTATATCAAGTGCTTTATCCTAGCGTAAAGCACTTGTTGGTCAAGTGTTTATCTATCTTTCAGGCAATAAAAAAGGCCGTAGATACGGCCTTTGTATATGTTATAAAGTAAGGATGCTTAAGCTGCTAGTTTGCTTGCAACCCACTCATCAACAAAGTTCTCTAGTACGTTTAGTGGCACTGCGCCATTTTTAAGTACCACATCATGGAATTCACGGATATCAAACTTATCACCTAGTTTAACCTTGGCAGCTTCACGAAGTTCTAGAATCTTCAGCATACCTACTTTGTAAGCCGTTGCTTGCGAAGGCATTACAATGTGGCGTTCAACCATTTTAACGCCGTCAGACGTCGCGTTTGGCGTGTTATTTACGTAGTAATCAATACCCTGTTGGCGAGTCCACTTCATTTCGTGGATACCAGTATCAACCACTAAGCGACATGCTCGCCATAGTTCCATCGATAGACGGCCAAAGTCAGAATAAGGGTCTGCATACATGCCCATTTCTTTTGGTAATAACTCTGAGTACAAGCCCCAACCTTCGATATAGGCTGTGTAGCCACCGAATTTACGGAACTTAGGCACGCCTTCAAGCTCTTGCGAAATTGCAATTTGCATGTGGTGACCTGGAATACCCTCGTGATAAGCCAGCGCTTCCATTTGATACGTTGGCATTGCTTCCATGTCGTAAAGGTTAGCGTAGTAAACACCCGGGCGTGAACCATCTGGTGCAGGCTGTTGGTAGAATGCTTTACCAGCCGCTTTTTCACGGAAGGCTTCAACACGCTTAACAATCATGTCGGCTTTAGGCTTAACAATGAATAGCTCATCCAAGCGTGATTTCATGGTGTTAATAAGTGCCGTGGCTTCGTCAAGGTATTGCTGCTTACCTGCTTCAGTATTAGGTAAGTAAAATTGCTTATCGGTTTTCATAAACTGCATAAAGGCTTTTAAATCGCCTTTAAAACCAACTTTTTCTTTGATTTGGCGCATTTCGTCATGAATACGAGATACTTCAGCTAAACCGATGGTGTGGATCTCTTTAGCCGTTAAATCAGTGGTAGTCGTGCGCGCTAATGCGTTGTTGTAAAACGCTTCGCCATCAGGAAACTTCCAAGCACCATCACGATCATCAGCACGTTTTTCAAGCTGTGCCAAATAATTAATCAACTTAGAGTAAGAAGGTTTTACAGCCGCTTTAAGGGCTTTCTCAGCATCGCTGATTAACGCGTCTTTATCAGCTTGAGCAATTTCAAGCTTCGCAACTTTACGTTTAAAGTCGGCAAGTAAGGTGGAATCATCACCTTGTTCAAATGGCGCACCGTGAATGATATTTTTGCTTGAATCAATCACATGTGGGAATACAAATTTAGGAGCGATAATGCCTTTATCAGCACGTACTTCTAAATCAGTGATCAGTTGATCAATAACCGTGGTTACGCCATTCAAACGCGAGATGTAGGCTTTGGCATCGGCAACATCAGAAATCTGGTGTTGGTTGATTAAAAAGGCCGGGATCATCGAGTGAGTACCAAACATTTGGTTCACTGGGTAGTTATGATAGCGCCATTTAAAATCAGCAATGCTGTTTTCAAGGTCTTGCTTTTTAAGGTCATAACTAACTTTTGTGGTGTCATCTAGGAGTTCGCGGTTAATAGCGTTTAATGCCACTAAATCATCTTTTGTTTGTTGATGATCTTTCAGTACGCGCGCTTCGCTACCGTCATCCCATTTGTCGTAGTCTTGTTTGATACCCATGTATGTTTGATAAACAGGGCTGCTCATCACATCACGGTTAAAAGTATCTTCGAAAAACGCATTCGCTTTGTCTATTTCGCTTTGTACCGGTTGTGCTTGTACAGTTGGCGTGCTTTGTTGCTCTGGTGTTTGCTGGCAACCACCTAGCAGTGCAATACTCACTGCGGCGGCGATAAAGGTTAGTTTACGCATGTTTTCCCTTTTGTTGTTAGAAACCATTGAAGGTTATTAATTATTATTAGTGTGTATTTGTTAGTAAAGTTTGGGTCGTTATTACACAAACAATTCTAGCAGGTCATTTAAAAAACGATGACCTTTTTGGCTTACCTGCCAGTGACTATCCGTTTGCTTAAGCAAACCCTTGGCAATGGCTTGTTGCAGCGCATCTGCTTGGCTTTGCAGCGGTAACTGAGTTAAGGCTGTAAAGTCACTAATTGGGCAGGCTTCAAATAACCGTAAGCGATTCATAAAGAATTCAAACGGTAAGTCGTGCTGTTCAACTGGCCACTGTTTAAATAAATACGGCTTAGCTAAATCCATATAACCGCGAGGATGTTTTACTTTCTCAGTGCGGGTAATGATGCCTGTTTTAGCATCGGTTACCTTACCATGGGCACCACAACCAATGCCTAAATAATCGCCAAAGCGCCAATAATTCAAGTTATGTTGGCATTGAAAACCCGGTTTTGCATAGCCGGAAATTTCATATTGCTGATAACCTGCCTCAGTAAGTAAGGCTTGGCCTTGCTCTTGAATATCCCATAAGGTGTCATCGGCCGGTAACGTTGGCGGTTTAGAGGCAAATTGGGTATTGGCCTCAATCGTTAACTGATACCACGAAATATGTGGCGGATTAAGGGCGATGACTTTTTTCAAGTCGCTCAGCGCATCAGCAACAGATTGCCCCGGTAAGCCGTGCATTAAATCAAGATTAAAGCTATTTAAACCTGCTTCATGAGCTTGCTCGGCGGCATATATGGCTTCATCAGCACCGTGAATACGCCCCAGCGCTTTGAGTTTGTCGTCTTGCATGCTTTGCACACCAATCGAAATACGATTAATGCCAGCTGCCACATAGTCTTTAAAACGGCCTGTTTCAACCGTACCGGGGTTAGCTTCTAAGGTGATCTCGCAGTTTTCACTTAGGCCAATTAATGAATCCACCGCCGTTAATAAATTAACGTAGGCCTCACCGGTTAATAAGCTAGGCGTGCCACCACCGATAAAGATTGAATGAATTTTACGTCCTTGCACTAAGTGCAGATCGGTTTTTAAATCATCAATTAAATGCTGCACATATTCCTTTTCAGGGATCTCACCTTTTTGACCGTGACTATTAAAATCACAATACGGGCACTTTTGCACACACCAAGGGACGTGCACATATAAACTTAATGGTGGTAAATTCACAGGCCGCCTTTGAGCTTAAGCTCAGACAATAAATGTTGTAATGCCTGACCACGATGGCTTACTGCATTTTTTTGCTGTTTAGTCAGTTGCGCACTGGTGCATTCAAGTTCTGGCACATAAAAAATAGGGTCGTAACCAAAACCACCTTGGCCATCTTGGCTTTGCGTAATTTGTCCTTCCCAGCTAGCACTGCAAATCAGTGGAGTAGGGTCATCAGCATGACGTATTAATACCAGCACACACCAAAAGCGCGCACTGCGGTTAGGGTTGTTAGCAAGTTCGCTTAATAATTTATCAATATTATCTTGATCGCTAGCGCCTTCTCCGGCATAGCGAGCTGAGTAAACGCCAGGGGCGCCGTTAAGGCCATCAACCTCTAACCCTGAGTCGTCAGCAATAGCTGGTAGCCCCGTTATTTTTGCAGCATGGCGAGCTTTGATAATAGCGTTTTCAACAAAGGTGGTGCCTGTTTCTGCTACTTCTGGCACATTAAAATCGCTTTGTGGCACAACGTTTATTTCAAGCGGGTTTAGCATCTGCGCTAATTCGTTGACTTTACCCGGATTGCCAGTGGCTAACACTAAAGTTTTTTTCATGAATTAATCTACGTAAAATTTTTGCTGGAACTGCAGCTTTTGAAATTGATTACCTTGTTGTATTTCAATTTCAAAGCGCAGAATTTCTTCGTTAGTAAAATCAACTTGCGCGAGGTAATAAATTGCATCGCCTTCGATGACTTCTTTGAAGTCCAAGGTTTGCTTATTACCAAGTAGGTTTTTAGCAGTGCCTTTAAGAATGGCCGTTTGCGCTGTGGCATCGGTATCTTTTTTAAGGATTGAAATATTGACAATGCCCTTATAACCACTACGTTCTAGGCCATAGGTTTTGGCTATTTGTGGTTGAATAAAGGTTGACGGAAATGCAATGTAATGTACTTGCCATGGGCCGAGTTCTTTGTATTGTGCGCCTTGCATTTGTTCACTGTGGGCACTAAAGGTAATACCTGCTAATGCAAAGAATAAAATACTTGCGAGCTTTTTCATAAATGACTCTTAAAAAAAGAGGCCTAGTAGGCCTCTGTGTTAATGATAAGGTTAGCCGACTAAATCAATAAACAAAAACTGGGCAAATTGCAGCGCGATAATTAACACTAAAATTGATAGATCTAAGCCGCCCAGTGGCGGTAACACTTTACGAATAGGTCTTAACATTGGTTCAGTTAGCTGCTGAAATACCGCTTCTACTGGATTGTTGCCTTGGCTTACCCAGCTTAATAACGCGCGAATAATTAATACCCAAAACAGTAAGTTTAAGCCTTCTTTAATCACCGTTACTAGCGCATTTAAAAGTACAAATCCAACTTCCCATGTCGCGCCTACTAAAAATATCAGCGCAGTAATTTTTGCAGCAGCGACAATGAACGCCAGTAATAACGAAGCTAAGTCTAGGCCACCTAACCCTGGAATAATTTTACGCAGTGGATTAACAGCAAATGAAGTAGCTTTGACCACAAACTGACTCAACGGATTGTAAAAATCAGCCTTGGCGGCTTGTAGCCAAAAGCGCATTAATACGACCATTAAAAATAGATCGAATAGTGTGCTTATTAAAAATTGCATGGCGTTCATAACGTACCTTAATTAAAAACCTTAAACATAAATAGGGCTAAAAGCAGCAAAGTGCTTTTAAAGTTCTTGTTCCATTTGTTCCGCGCGAGCAATACAGGCATCCATTGCATCGGCGACAGTGTTAGTCAGACCGTGTGCTTTTAAATGTTCAACAGCTGCATGCGTGGTGCCACCTTTTGATGTCACATTAGCACGCAATTGTGAAATACTAATATCAGGTTGTGATACCGCCATTTCAGCTGCACCTAATGCTGTTTGCTGTACTAAGCGACGTGCGTCTTCATCGCTAAAGCCAAGTGCTTTGGCTTTTTCTTCTATGGCTTCCATAAATAAGAAAAAGTAAGCCGGTGATGACCCCGTAACAGCAATAACATCGTTAATTTGTGACTCTTGCTCAACCCATACCGCAATACCTGTACATTCAAATACTTGTTGCACAAAAGTATGTTCTTGCTCGGTTTCGCCGGCACCAAATAAACCTGATACACCGCGCCCTAATAAAGACGGGGTATTTGGCATACAACGTACCATCTTAACGTCTTGTCCGAGCATTTCACGTAACCGCTTAACCGTTAAGCCTGCGGCGACAGAAATAAATAGCTTATCGCTAAAGTCGATACCCGAATCTTGAAATGATTGACATAAATCACCCATCATTTGCGGCTTTACAGACAACACAATAACATCGGCATCGCGCAGTGCTTCGTTGTTATCTGCGGTGGTTTTAACCCCGAAATCCGCTGCTACCTTAGCGAGTTTTTCTTGGTTACGATTTGTTGCAATAATACTCGATGCAGCAAATCCTTTTTTTACCATGCCGCCAATAATGGCGTAGCTCATATTACCTGTGCCTATGAATGCAATTGTTTTATCTGACATATCTTAGTTATCACCTTAGCTTCGTTGGCCAAAAATATCCGTGCCGATGCGTACCATGGTTGAGCCTGCTGCAATCGCAGCTTCGACATCACCACTCATCCCCATCGACAGGGTGTCTATTTGAGGATATTGGGCTTTAAGTCTATCAAAGCAAGCACGTAATTGCTCAAAATATTGTATTTGTTGCTGTGGATCGTCAGTTTTTGCTGGGATTGCCATGACACCACGCAATTCTAAATGCGGGCAATGGTGAATAAATTCAGCGAGGCTTGCAAGTTTATCGGGGTGGCAGCCTGATTTTGAGTCCTCTAAGCTGATATTTACTTGGATCAGTACTTTTAAAGGGGCTTTATCTGCGGGCCTTTGATCGTTTAAACGTTGCGCTATTTTTTCACGTTCAATACTTTGCACCCAATCAAAGTGGCTGGCAACAAGGGCGGTTTTATTTGATTGAATAGGGCCAATGAAATGCCAAACAATATCGCTATAATTTGCTAATTGGGTTATTTTATCAACAGCTTCTTGAACGTATGATTCACCAAATTCTCGGTGACCTTGTTGATAAGCCGCTAGAATGAAATCAGCAGGTTTGGTTTTTGATACTGCCAACAAGCAGACATCGTGTTCATTACGATGATGTTTTTTTGCCGCTAGGGCAATTCTAGCATAGGCGGACTTAAGTCGTTCTGCTATTGTAACCATATAATTATCAGTTAGTTGTGGAGTCATAAATGGATATTACCGAATTATTGGCCTTTAGTGTGCAGCACAAAGCATCAGATTTACACTTATCATCAGGGGTTGCGCCAATGATCCGTGTTGATGGTGATGTGCGACGTATTAATATACCAGCGCTGGAAAACAAAGATGTTAACAGCCTAGTTTACGATATTATGAACGATAATCAACGCAAGGACTATGAACAAAACCTTGAAGTGGATTTTTCTTTTGAAGTGCCAAACTTAGCACGTTTTCGTGTTAATGCCTTCAACTCAAATCGAGGCCCCGCAGCTGTATTTCGTACCATTCCCAGTGAAGTGCTGACGCTTGATGATTTAGGTGCGCCAGATATATTTAAAACAATCTCAGATACGCCGCGTGGTTTAGTGTTGGTAACAGGACCTACAGGCTCTGGTAAGTCGACCACCTTGGCTGCGATGGTGGATCATATAAATCAACACAAGCATCATCATATTTTAACCATCGAAGATCCCATCGAGTTTGTGCACGACAATAAACTATCGTTAATTAATCAACGTGAAGTGCATCGCGATACGCATAGTTTTTCTAATGCACTGCGCAGTGCTTTACGTGAAGATCCAGACGTGATTTTGGTTGGTGAGCTACGTGATTTAGAAACTATTCGCCTTGCCATGACTGCTGCTGAAACCGGCCATTTAGTATTTGGTACATTGCATACTACGTCAGCCCCGAAAACCATTGACCGTATTATCGATGTGTTTCCTGGTGAAGAAAAAAGTATGATCCGCTCAATGCTTTCAGAGTCATTACGCGCAGTTATTTCACAAACCCTGTTGAAAAAAATTGGTGGCGGGCGAGTCGCAGCACATGAAATCATGATTGCAGTGCCTGCGATCCGTAACCTTATCCGCGAAGATAAAATTGCGCAAATGTATTCGTCGATTCAAACTGGCGCATCGCATGGTATGCAAACCATGGATCAGTGTTTAATCAATTTAGTGAATCACGGTGTTGTTACCAATGCTGAAGCGCGTGCTAAAGCACAAGATAAAAATAATTTCGGCGGCTAGGCCCGAGTAAGGAGCAGTAATGACACATTCTCTTGATTACTTTTTACATTTGATGATTGAAAAGCAAGGTTCGGATTTATTCGTATCGAGCCAATTGCCAGTCAGCGCAAAGATTAATGGCGAGCTAATTGCACTTGGCGACGAAAAAATATCAGACGAAGAGTCGCTGCAATTAGTTGAATCAGCGATGAGTGAAAAACAAAAAGCAGAGTTTCATAATACTAAAGAGTGCAACTTTGCCATAGCTACCGATGAAGGGCGCTTTAGGATCTCGGCATTTTGGCAACGAGATTGCGCGGGTATGGTTATTCGCCGTATTGTTACGCAAATTCCTGATGTTGCTGAGCTTGGTCTACCGTCGACATTGACTGATGTGATCATGGCTAAACGTGGTTTAGTGCTGTTTGTCGGTGGTACTGGCACCGGTAAATCAACGTCGTTGGCTGCATTATTAGGTTACCGTAATCGTAATCAACGTGGGCATATCTTGACTATTGAAGACCCGATTGAGTTTGTCCATGAACATCGCAAAAGTATTATTACTCAGCGTGAAGTTGGCTTAGATACGGAAAGTTTTGAGGCGGCGTTAAAAAGCTCATTACGCCAAGCCCCCGATGTCATTTTAATTGGTGAAATACGTTCGCAAGAGACCATGGAATACGCACTTAGTTTTGCTGAAACCGGTCATTTATGTGTTGCTACATTACATGCCAATAACGCTAACCAAGCAATTGACCGTATTATGCATTTAGTGCCTAAAGAAAAGCACGATAAGCTAAAATATGATCTATCCTTAAACTTACGAGCTATCATAGCACAACAACTAGTGCCTACAGCCGATGGCAATGGTCGAGTAGCTGCTATCGAAATTTTATTAAATACCCCGATTATCGGCGAGCTTATCAAAAAAGGCGACATTGGCGGCATTAAAGAAGCCATGGCTAAAGCGAAAGATATGGGTATGCAAACCTTTGATCAAGCGTTATTTGAGCTCTATAAACAGCAACGTATCAACTATGCAGATGCTTTGCATCACGCTGACTCACCTAACGATTTACGTTTGATGATTAAGCTTCGAAATAATGAACAGCAAGGGGCTGGTTTTTTACAGGGAGTAACAATTGACGGGTTAGAACCTAAAGGTCAGTAGTATGAAAAAACGCATAAAATGGTTACTTGTAACAGTTAGTTTTTATGTTGTTAGTAACTCATTTTTTGCGATGGCGACAGATCAATCGATTGCTATTTTTATCCGAGATGACGTGCATTATGATTACACACATTTTTTAGCCGGTAGAGCACCGCAGGATATTACTGATTTTAGTGGTCGATTTATACGTCGCGATGTAGTTGATATGATCATTGCCCAACAAGCCTTGTACTTGGGGGGCTTTAATAAAACTTTCAGTTATCAAATTGGTAAAATTAATTTTCGTAATACCAAACTGTTAGAAAAAGGTGAGCTACTGATCAGCTTTGATAGTTATTGGTATGAAGATGCCAAATCACTAGCAGATAAAGTGTATATCAGCGATGAGCTGATCCGTAAAGGCGAGTATTTTGCGGGGATTTTTACTTCTCCAAACAATAAAAAAGTATTTCAGCTGCAGCACCTGTCAGATTTTAATCAACTAACTAGTGTGTCTACGCCGCGTTGGCGTACAGATTGGAAAACTTTATCGCAATTACCATTAAAAGATCTAGTTGCAGAGGATGAATGGCTCAGTCAAGTGCGTATGGTATCGATGCAATGGATTGATTTTATGTTAATGCCACTGATGCCACAGATGGGTAACCAATATGTACTTGAAGATATTGTTTTGCAAGCGGTACCTAATGTGCTGATATTATTAGATGATAGTCGTCATTTTGTAATATCAAAACGCCATCCTGATGGCGCTCAGGCTTTTAAAGCGTTGCAAAAAGGCTTAAAGATATTACGAGAACAAGGTGCGATAGAAAAAGCCTATCGCCAAGCTGGATTTATTCCTGAACTGAGTGAGCAGCTTATTATAAACCTACCGCTTACCCGTAAGCTTGTTCAAAGAAGCTTTCCAAAATAATAACAGCCGACATATTATCCACATTTCCTTTACCTAAGCTACGGTAACCGCCTTGCTCAAATAATCGTGCTTTTGCATCTGCTGTGGTTAAACGTTCGTCTTGGGTCTCTACAGGCAGTCCATAGTGATTATGTAAGCGGTTGGCAAACTTTTTAGCTTTAAAGGTGACTTCTTGATTTGTGCCATCCATATTAAGCGGTAATCCAACCACCAGTAAATCAGGTTGCCACTCATCGACATGCTTTTTAATAAAATCCCAATTTGGAATACCATCTTTGGCTTTGATAGCGCTTAGGCTCGATGCGGTTCCTGTTAGTTCTTGGCCGATAGCAACACCAATGCTGGTGGTGCCAAAATCAAAGCCCATCACGGTGCGTTCACCTTTGGGCTTTAGTTGTTTTTTAGTCATGCTATCTCTGTGCTTTAAAATTGTGGTTGACCACGCTTATGCGTGGCCAGCTTCCGAACTTAATTGGCTAATATCAAAACCGAGCGTCGCGACTGCTTTTTCCCAGCGTTGCTCTATCGGTGTGTTAAAAATAATCTCAGGATCGGCTTTTATAATTAGCCATGAATTTTCGAGTAGCTCTTGTTCGAGCTGGCCTTGCTCCCAACCCGCATAGCCCAGTGTAATAATAAACTGTTCTGGTGCTTGGGCTGTGGTTAAACTTGCTAACACATCTTTGGATGTGGTTATCATGATTTCGCTGCTAAGTTCTTGGCTTGCGCTATAACCTGCTTTTGGAGAATGCAGTACAAAACCACGATCGGTTTTTACAGGTCCTCCAGCAAATACTGCAACACTTGCTGCGTGGGTGGATTTGTCGTTATCAATCTCTATTTTGTCGAGCAAGTCGCCGACAGTAATATTGATCGGCTGGTTGATCACCAGCCCCATAGCCCCGTCTTCATTGTGCTCACAAATATACGCGACAGCACGTTTAAAAAAAGGGTCTTGCATTGATGGCATTGCGATTAAAAAATGATTTTCTAATGATTGCATAACGATACCCCTTTATTGTTAGTAAATTTAAGTATGGCTCAGTTTTCTTTCTATGGCATCAAATAAGCGCCCAGTAATTGAAATATCATAGGCAGCTTCGATTTCTTTTACGCAGGTAGGCGCTGTAACATTAATTTCTGTTAGCTTATCACCAATGATATCAAGACCTACAAAAATAAGCCCTTTAGCTTTTAATGTTGGTGCAACGGCTTCGGCAATTCTACGATCTGAATCACTGATTGGGCGTGCTTCACCACGACCGCCAACAGCTAAATTACCACGTGTTTCACCATTTTGTGGAATGCGGGCTAGGCAATATGGGATCACTTCGCCATCGACCACCAATACGCGTTTATCACCTTGTTTGATCTCTGGGATATAGTTTTGTGCCATGGCAAAACGGCTACCGTGTTCGGTGAGTGTTTCGCAAATAACCCCAATGTTGGCATCATTTTCAGTCACACGGAAAATAGAGGCGCCACCCATACCATCTAAAGGTTTTAGAATGATGTCTTTATGTTCAGCCAAAAATGCGCGGATCTGGTGCTTACAACGGGTTACTAAAGTGTCAGGTGTATGCTCACTAAACCATGCGGTGAATAACTTTTCGTTCGCATCACGCAGGCTTTGTGGCTTATTAATAATAAGCGTGCCTTCAAGTTCGGCGCGTTCTAAAATATAGGTTGCGTAAATGTACTCAGTATCAAACGGTGGATCTTTACGCATTAAAATAACATCTAAATCAGCAAGTGCGATACTGGCTTTTTCTTCCAGCTCATACCAATGGTTTGTATCGTCGAACACGGTTGCTTTTGCGGCTGTGGCATACGCTTTGCCTTTACGCAATGAAAGATCATTCATTTCCATGTAGTAAATTTCATAGCCACGGCTTTGGGCTTGCATCATCATTGCAAAACCGGTGTCTTTTTTGATGTTGAATCCGCTGATCGGATCTGAAATTATACCTAACTTAATTGCCATGTTCGTTGCCTTACTGAATCTGTTGCTATTGATATGAGGGTGGTTTTACTAATTTCAATTAGCTAAATCGCCAAATTGTAGCTGTAGTGCACTTAAGACTGTCAAAGCGGCAGTTTCAGTGCGCAGCACGCGTGGGCCGATACGGATATCAACAAAATTTTGTTGTTTGGTCTGGGCAATTTCATCATCAGTGAAGCCACCTTCAGGACCAACTAAAAACCGCACGCCAGCGCTAGGTACTTCGATTGTTTTAATACTGTGCTCTGCACGAGGGTGTAGGGTAAGCTTAATTTCATCACTGCTTTGTGCAAGCCATTGGCTGATGTCTATCGGTGGATGAATCGTGGTGATCCGGTTACGACCAGATTGCTCTGCTGCAGCAATCGCTATTTTTTGCCATTGCTGGTGTTTTTTTGCAAGTCGCTCGGCGCTTAATTTAACGCCACAACGTTGACTGAAAATAGGGGTGATTTCAGTGATCCCTAATTCAACAGACTTTTGAATGGTAAAGTCCATTTTGTCACCGCGAGAAATCCCTTGCCCTAGGTGAATGCTCAGCGGTGATTCAACATCTTTTTCATTAAATTCAAGCGGCATTGCAACGACTGATTTTTTTCCTACTTCAATGAGTTCGCAAAGATATTCGCCGCCTTGGCCATTAAATAATGAAATATGCTCACCGACTTTCATCCGTAATACGCGACCTATGTGGCCTGCTGCATCATCTTCTAACTGAAGTGCAGTGGCAATTACAATAGGACTTGCTTGATAAATATGAGGAACTCTCATGATGACCTTCAACAAAAATAGCTAATATCGTTATGGTATGTAAGTCATCTCTTCGGTGCAAATACTTATTGTGAGTCAGTGATAATTAGTTAAGTTTTATTTTAACTAATTATTAAGCTTTTCACATAATGCGTCTAAATTTTGCGGTGTTTCGGCTATTTCGGTTTGGCATGATAAGTGATTATTTTGTGCTAAGTCTGTGACTGGTTCAAACAGGTATCCATCATCAATCTCTTTAATTAAAAATCGTACAGAATGTAATGAATTGAATATAAATCGTTGTTTATCATCAGCTAATAAATAATCCGTTTGATTGTATAGTACACCGGCAATATCATGGTGTTCATGTAAATAACTCGCCAGTTCTGACACGCTAATTTCATTACTAAAGTCGCAGTAGCAATAATCTTTGATCAACTGGTCAAACATTAATTTAACCAAGTGACGGGTATTTGCACCAGCAACAACAAGGGTACTTGGACTGGTGCCGTGTGGCTGAGCAAAATAATGTTCAGTGAATTGCCGGCTGAATTCACTGTCGTTATCGATCAGTAGATAGTTATTTACTTCAAACGGCATAAGGCCCCACGTATTACGTCATTTTCAATATTAAATTGAAAACATACTTATTAGTAAATAGCCTATAGCGCTGAAAACAGCAAATTCAATGCAAGCTATTCCAATATTATCCTGATGATCAATTTCAAGCTCAGTATCAATGTTTGGCAAAGAGATGAACTTGATTATAGTCGTTAATAGATACAGTAATAACCACATAGTGCCGCAATGTAAAGCTAATGTGAATAAATTCTCAACCATTTTACCACTGTGAAAAGTGGCACTGGCAAGACCCGCATAGATAGCTAATGCAAGGCCAATGGATTTACCGGCATAACGAATGCCAATAGAGGTGTTTTCTAAATTAAAGTTACTTTGTAATGACGCCCCTTGATTGGCGCGAGCAAAGCGATATTCACGGAATTTACTGTCTAAGGCAAAAATAGTTTGCAGTAAAAAGAAGCTGACAAAAGCAATTAGTAAGCTGCTAAACCCTTGGGTATGAGACCAGCTGTATAGCCCTAATGTAATAATACAGTTAGCGATCAACATGCCTGAATCTACCAACGCGGCACAGACATTTTGTTTTAGTATGGCGGCTTCTTCATTAAAGCGGTGCAAAATCCACTTGCGGTGGATCAAGTGGCCTACTTTAATAAAAGTAAACAACAGTACTATCAGTATAATCATCTTAAGCGGGTTTGATTGGGCTGCACTGATACTAATTTCATCAAATAAAAATGCTACAGTCGCGATCACTACACTGATTTCTGACGCAAAACTAATTCCTAGAGCAAAATTGTCATGTTGAGCAAGTTCTTCTTTTAATGCTTGTTTAGCCTTGAGTTGACTTACTACCCGCAAACAAATAACAGCTAAACAAATAACCATAAAACAGATAGCAATCGCGAGTAAACTAGTGTTAGATAAAGATAAATATGACATTGAGAACCTAGGGTGGTTATTATTATGTTAACTATTCTAGTACGGTTACGACTGATATAAAAGAGAGTATTTGATGACACCAGGCGAACAACTCCCAACAGCACTGCATGGCTTAGGCAGCGAACGTTTTTTTCAGCTATATCCAGAGCTTCCTGCTAATGAATTAATTATTAATTTGTTAGGTTTGAGTGACTTTTCCTGGCGTTGCCTGCAATCTCAGCCGCAGTTAATTGAGATGTTGCTCAGTGATACTCAAATGAGTTTTCGAGATAGTCCTAACCCATTTCAAGACTTAAATCTTACCGAGGTTGATGAAGCGCAGTGCCATAAAATTTTACGCCGTTACCGGGAACGCTATTGGCTAAAAGTAGCGTGTTTAGATTTATGTTACAGCAATGATATAGCCGATAGTATTGGCTATATCTCGGCTTTAGCCGATCAGCTAATTGATAGTGCCAATAACTGGGCATTTGCCCAGGTTGCTCAGATTAATGGGCAACCATTCGATGAGCAACAACTGCCACTGGCGATGTTGGTATTAGGAATGGGTAAGTTAGGTGGCCAAGAACTTAACTATTCGTCAGATATCGATTTAATTTTTTCTTATCCGCGTAGTGTAAAAACTCAAGGTGGGCGGCGCTCTTTAGAAGCGCAAGTGTTTTACACTAAAGTGGCACAAAAGCTGATTGCCGCACTTAATCAAACAACGGTTGATGGACAAGTATTTAGGGTCGATATGCGGCTGCGACCTTTTGGTGAAAGTGGCCCCTTGGTGATGAGTTTTAATGCCATGGAAGATTACTACCAAGATCAAGGCCGTGAATGGGAACGCTACGCCATGCTCAAAGGGCGTTTAATTGGCCCGCAAACGCGCTACAGTGATGAATTCTATCAGTTATTAAAACCGTTTGTGTATCGTCGTTATATTGACTTTTCAGTGATTGAATCGTTGCGTAAAATGAAACAAATGATAGCTCAAGAAGTACGTCGTAAACGCTTGACTAACAATATAAAACTAGGTGCAGGAGGGATCCGTGAAGTGGAGTTTGTGGTGCAAGCACTGCAAATGGTAAGGGGCGGGCGAGAAGCTAATTTGCAAACACAATCCTTGCAAAAAGCACTGGCGAAGCTAGAAAACATTCAAGTTATTGGCGCAGATGAAGCAAAATTATTACGCCACAATTATTTGTTTTTAAGGCGAGTTGAGCAATATTTACAGATTTTTGCAGATCAACAAACGCAAACATTGCCAGATGATGGCCTGAACCAACAACGGCTAAATTACCTGTTAGAGCAGAGTGACTTCAGCGCATCTTTAGCGCAAATAAATGACATTATGGCTGGCATCCACAGTGAATTTGAACAAGTTATTGGTTATGAAAGTGAGCCAGTCGATCCTTGCGAAAGTGCTTTTATAAGTGCTTGGGAACACACCGATATTAGTGTTTTAACCGACCCAAATGATGCATGGCAAATACCATTAGAAGATTTTAAAGCCCGCTTAACGAAAACTAAAATTGGTCATCGTGGCCGTGATATTCTCGATAAACTCATGCCATTAATGCTAAAGCAACTATCAGACAGTCAAGCAAGTGGTGACGTATTTAGTATGATCTGCCAAGTATTAAGCAAGGTTATTTCACGAACAGCCTATTTAGAGTTGCTGTTTGAAAACCAAGGCGCGTTAAAACAGCTTGTTTCGTTGTGTTGTCATAGTAAATGGATTGGTGAGCATATTTCGCGTTACCCGATTTTACTTGATGAGCTTATCGATCCTGCGGTGCTGTATAAGCCTACACCACTGACTGCATATAAAGACGAAATACGACAGTATTTTTTACGTATTGATAGCGCAGACTTAGAACAGCAAATGGAAGCACTGCGTCAGTTTAAACAAACCCATCAACTACGTATTGCTGCCGCTGATGCAACCGGTGTGTTAGATGTAATGAAAGTAAGCGATCATTTAACAGCATTAGCCGAAGCGATAGTTGAGCAAGCGGTGAACCTTGCTTGGCAGCAAATGGCGCAGCGTTTTGGTATTCCGCCTAATACTGATGAAGAGCACAAGGGCTTTGCCGTAATAGCTTATGGTAAAACCGGTGGTTTTGAAGTGGGTTATGATTCTGATCTCGATTTAGTCTTTGTACATAATAGTGATGGCTCAGAGCAAACTAATGGCACTAAAGCGATTGATTCACGGCAGTTTTATTTAAAATTAGCACAGCGACTAATGCATTTATTTAATACTCGAACGGCGTCGGGTATTTTATATGAACTAGATACGCGGTTACGCCCAGAAGGTGCCTCAGGGTTAATGGCAATCAATCTTGAGAGCTTTAACCACTATCAGCAAACGCAAGCTTGGACATGGGAACATCAAGCGCTAGTGCGTTCTCGGATGATTTTTGGGCAACCCGAATTACAGCAGCGCTTTGCGCAAATTCGCTTAGGCATTTTGTGCCAGCAGCGCGACCCGCAAAAGCTTAAAGACGATGTGATCACCATGCGTGAAAAAATGCGCACACATTTAGCGAAAGGCAACGATATTGAGTTTGATTTAAAACAAGATACTGGCGGCATTGCTGATATTGAGTTTCTGACTCAATATTTAGTGCTTGATAACGCTTATAGCTTGGAGCAACTAACTACTTACTCAGACAACGTAAGGATTTTAACCGATGCAGCAAGGCTTGGTTGTATTAGTGATGAGATCAAGCAAGGGCTTATTACAGCCTATATTGATTATCGCTCGCGTTATCATGTGTTGAGTCTAGATCAGCAGGGACGTTGTGTAACAAAAGCTGAATTTGCGAAAGACATCGCATTTGTTACACAAGCATGGCAGCAGATATTTGAGTTAAGCGCTTAACTTCTTAGGCGCTTACAGTTTTCGCGCACATATTCAGAGGGCAGCTCGGTGATCACGGCTGCTCGCTGTTTAAAACAAAAGAAGGTATAAACTTCGTTTTCAAAGTCATCATTTATCGCCCGGCCAACTTGATAAAGCGTTGAATTAAAATTGCTATCCACTCGAAAGTGTTCTTTGATCACATAGTCTTTACTTAAATACCAATACAGAACGATATCTTCATCGCGTGCGTAATCAGTTAATACTTTTTTTAAAGTCGAGCCATTTTCAAAGCGTCTCGGCATTAACTCACCAGTCCAATTTGGTGAGGATGGTTCAACAACTTTAGCGCGCTCGGTCAGCGCCGCATCTATATTTATATCCGGATTAGCTAATTTAAGTACGTATTTATCGCGTTCATTGCTTTTATTTACCTGGTTGCGTAACGATGAATAAAAACGTGATAAACCTTGCGCAGCCGCATTTTTAGTATCTTTCATGTCCATGACTGGGCCATGACCTAATAAAAAATAAATCGCTGCGGCAATTAAAATAGCAGCTAGTGATAAATGCTTAACCCAAAACCACATGGCTCATACTCTTGTATTTATATTTACTAATAAAAGCATATTACAGCGGCGTTGTCACTTGTAATAAGAGGGGGCGTTCTCATCCGGCCTAGTTTTAAAGCGTCGATGAACCCACATATATTGTTCTGGTGCGGCATTAATAGCTTCTTCAATGCGTTGATTTACACGAGTCACATCGGCGAGGTTATCGCCAGATGGAAAGTCTTCAAGCATAGGGCGTACTTCTAAATGATATTTTCCCTGTTCGTCACGTCGACTTATAAGACTGACGGTTTCACAGTGCTTACTGGCTGCAAATAGCAAAGTCCCAGTGGTAGTTGCGGTATCTTGAACTGCAAAAAAAGGTGCAAATTCACAGCGTTGGCGGCCATAATCTTGATCGGGTAAGTAATAACATAATTTTTTATTTTTTAAGGCTTTGAGTAGGCCTTTAACATCGCGTTTGCCAACCACAAATTCATTTGAGCGTAAACGACCATTGGTAATAAAATATTCCATTAGCGGATTATTATGGGGGCGGTAAAAACCAATACCTTGATAGTGTAATCCCATGACACGGCTTGCCATTTCAAGATGCAGTATGTGTGGGACTATCATTAGAATCCCTTTACCAGATTGTTGTATTTGCTCAAAGTATTCAAGCCCTTTAACCGAGCCGCAAACTTTTTTTACACGCCAATCAGGCCACCACCATGACATGGCTGTTTCAATCATACCTATACCGGTATTTTCTAAGTTAGAAAGTACTAATGCTTGTTGTTCGGCTGCGGGCATATCTGGAAAGCAGCGTTTAATATTGACTTCAGCAATATGGCGACGACTTTTCATAAAACGATGGACTAAGCGACCTAGCAGTCGGCCCAATGCAAGTTGTAATTTCTGCGGTAGCCAAGAAATTATATACAAAATAAATACGCCAAACCAAGTAAACCAATAACGAGGGCCCAAGAAAGACCATTTAAATGGGGAGTTGTTGACCACAGAAGTATCTCATATGCAAAAGAAGCTAGTTTAACTGGATGAATAAAAAAATACAAAAAAGCCAGCAAGTTGCTGGCTTTTAAATGAGTAATGTTAAGCTTATCTTTATTGGATTTCTTTTAAACCTTGGTTGATGGCTTGTAAATCATTACTTGTTAACGTGCCCGCTGCTTGTTTTAAGCGTAGCGTTGATACAACGTAGCGATAGCGTACATCAGCGAGGTTACGTTTGGCGTTAAATAAGTTTTGTGTACTGACCAGTACGTCAACAATAGTACGAGTACCCACTTCAAAACCAGCTTCAGTGGCTTTTAATGCACTTTCAGCAGAAACTACGGCTTGTTCAAGGGCTTTAAAGGTCGCAATATCTGATACCACTTGATTATAAGAGGTGATCACCGAGCGGGTTACGCCACGTAGACTAGCTTCTAGATCTTCACTTGCAGCAACATAAAAAGCACGTGCCTGCTCAGTCGCTGCAGTAGTAGCACCGCCTGAATATATTGGCACACTAAAGTTAATGCCAATATTTGTACTATCACCACGTGGACGGGCAGTGTTGCTATTGCTATCAGTTAGTGTATCACCGTAGCTGGCATCTAAAGTCAGCTTAGGGTAATGACCCGCTTGTGCTAAATCAATTTGATCTTTAGCGATATCAACCGTTACTTTAGAGACCTGCAGAGTTAAATTATTTTGTTCTGCAAGCTTAATATAATCGGGTGATTTTTTTGCCGGTTGAACTGTAGAGAAAGTCTCAGTGTTTAACATATCCAGCTTAGCGTGATATTTACCGGTGATTTCGCGAAGCTGCTCACGGGCAGTTTCAACGCCGTTTCTGGCAACGATTTCGCGGGCAACCGAGTTATCGAATTGTGCTTGCGCTTCATGCACATCGGTAATTGCCGTTAAGCCTACTGCATAACGCTGTTTGGTTTGCTCAAGTTGACGTTCAATAGCGCGTTTTTCAGATTGTACAAATTCTAAGTTATCAATCGAACTTAATACGTTGAAATAGCCATCAGCAACACGAACAATTAGGTCTTGCTTGGCAAAGTCATATTGAGCAGCTGCTTGCAACGCTTGTTTGTCTGCAATACCGAGTGAATTCCATGCACCTAAATCAAACAGTGTCTGGCTTAGTTTAAGACCACGGCTGAATGTATCTGAATCGCTATCGACCTTGGTGTAACCTGCCGCATCAGTACCATTAAATGATGTGCTATCGGTTTTATCATACCCCATAGAAAAACCGATTTGTGGCAATAATGCGCTCATTGCACGGTCACTGTTATAAGCTTGTGCGTTTGCTTGGGCTTTTGCTTTTAAAACAGTAGGATCGTTAGCTGTGGCGATTTCATAAACTTGTAATAAGTCTTCAGCATTTGACGCTGTGGCAGTTAATGCGCAAGATATACCAATCAGCGCAGCAAGAATGTTTTTTTTCATTATTCGTTCAGTCCTTAGACAATTTACGTTCTAAAAGCATGGTAACCTGTTTTACTTAAGAACAAAAAAAAATTTGCGTAAAACAGCGTAAACAAGTGTAACAGAATATATACCCAAACCACCTCAATATGTCAGTTTCAGTTGGAATTAAAAGCGATTTAGGCAAGGCATTGATTGTAAGTTATAGTGGTTCTATTATTAAAATCAATAACGCAGTATAAATCGCTTTTAAACCAACCCCCTGGGCGTTTCACAGGAACTTACTCTCATCGTTGTTACCTCTTAAAAGGGACTGCCATTGTTGCAAAGTAACGCCTTGATATTAAGCCCCTGTGAAACGCTGGATTCTGCATCTTGAGGTGGTTTGGGTATAATCCCCGGACATGATAGTAAGTATCTAGGTTTAAATTCAAGTAATAGCATGTGTAATAGGAAACTTCATGGCTGATGAAAAGCTCACAAAATTTACCAAACAAGACGTTAAAATTGCTCCTATAGAAGTACTTTATAGCGGCTTTTTTTATATTAACTTATATCAGTTTGAACATGCATTATTTGCGGGGGGTCAATCAGAGACTATCCGTCGTGAGATACTCGAACGCGGTGACGCGGTTGCAGTTTTACCGTATGATCCCATAGCAGATAGTATTTTATTGATAGAACAAATACGTATTGGCGCGATAAGAACTAAACAGTCACCTTGGTTATTAGAATGTATAGCAGGCATGACCGATGGCAGTACTAATTATGAAGATGTCGCTAGGCGCGAAGCATTTGAAGAAGCGGGCTTAGTACTGAGCGAATTGGAATTTATGCTATCGTACCTGTCAAGCCCAGGAGGGACTACTGAGCGGTTACATCTTTATCTTGCAAAAACTGATTTAAGCCAGCTACAAAGTGACGTGTATGGACTTGCAACTGAAGGTGAAGATATTAAAACGCATATTCTCAGTTTTGATGATGCAATGGCGCGTTTAGCAACCGGTGAGATAGATAATGCTGCCTCGGTAATTTCATTGCAGTGGTTAGCGCTTAATCGCGAACGTATAATTAATCAGCGCAGCTAAAATAGTAATAGACTACCCTTAACCTCTAACTTTATGGCGGTAATGTGACAGCACTTGCAGTGAAACAACGATATATTCAGAGTCTTCCTAAATACTTGACGTTATGTGAGCATAACTACTTACGTGCTTTAAAATTGTTGCCCAATGAGCGCAAAGAAGGCAATACACGTCAAGTACAATTGGGTAATAACCAGTTTGTAATTAAGGTGGATGGCTGTGCTAAATACACGATGGATATTTCAATAACCCAATTAACCGGTATGTTAAAAGGGTTTAATCCGCTGTTTTTAACTGTGCGTTTATATCACGATGCAAAAGTTGCTGAAATAATTCACCATGATTACCATCAAAGGATCAAACCTTCATATGGTTACCCTAATCCGCAAATGCATCAAAAAGATGAAAAATATCAACTTAATGCGTTTTTGTATGATTGGTTAGTGGCGTGTGTTGAAAGTGGTCGAGCGGTACTTAACTGGGATATAAATGATGGCCTGGTTTGATGAGTCGGCGCAGTTCAATAATACTCAGCTGCGCTTAGCGCATATTACCGATTGTCACTTATTTGCAGACCCACAAGGGGAGTATTTTGCGGTCAATACCGCTGAGCACTTTTCTCGCGCGCTTGCTGATATGGCACACCAGTCATTAGACGCTGTGATCTTTGGTGGCGATTTAACCCAAGATCACAGTTTTGCATCATATTTGTTGTTTGCTCAGTTGATTGCCGATTCTGCGCTTACTTGCCCTGTTTTTTGGCTGCCTGGTAATCATGATGATATCAGTGCGATGCAGCGTATTTCTGGTGGTCAAATCAATAGCGCAAAACGATTAATTGCCGATGGCTTTGAAGTGTTGTTAATTAGCTCTAAAGGGCCAACACCAGCAGGTTGGGTAAGCGAAGCCGATTTAAATGAACTCGCTGATTTATTAGCGACTTCACAGTCGCCGAGCGTGGCTTTTTGCCACCATAATCCATTACCTATTAATGGTTACCTAGACAAGCATATGCTCGAAAATGGCCCGCAACTACTTAATGTATTGCATAATAGCGCGCTAGTAAGGCAGTTATTTCATGGTCATGTTCACAATGACTATCAATTTAAATTCAGAAGTATTGAGATTTTTGCCACGCCAGCAAGCTCAGTGCAGTTTACTAAACACACCGATGACTGGCAGCAATACAATGCGGGGCCTGGTTATCGATTGTTGACAATATCAAAGCCAACAAACAGTGCAAATCTATTAATTAACTCGGAACTGATGTGGCCCAACGAGTAATTTATATTCATGGTTTTAATAGCAGCGAACATTCATTTAAAGCTGTCCGCTTTGGTGAGTATATGGCACACTATGACGTTGATTATTGTGTGCCACGGCTAAGCCATGAACCGTTTCATGCGATAATTCAAATTGAACAATTATTAACGCCAAATACTGTATTACTTGGCAGTTCTTTAGGTGGTTTTTACGCCACTTATTTATCGCAAAAATATCAGTTACCAGCAGTGGTTATAAACCCTGCGGTTAAGCCTTATTTATTATTGAGTTCTTTGTTAGGGCCGAACTATAATCCCTATCAGGATAGCCATTACGAGCTCAAAAATAGTCATATTAACGCGTTAAAATCACTGTCGATACCCAGCTTAGAGCGCCCATCATTACTGTATTTATTACAGCAAACGGGTGATGAAGTACTGGATTATCAGCAGGCCGTTAAATATTATTCACAATGCAAGCAACAGATAGAATTTGGTGGTGATCATAGCTTTGTTGGCTTTGAAGACTCCATTGCTAGTATTGTAGATTTTCTTAAAATCACGTAAAACATAGCTAAGCGCATAAAAGATAAAAACTATGAGTCAGCAAAATTATAACGCCGAAGCCATTGAAGTATTAAATGGGTTAGAACCTGTTAAACGCCGTCCTGGTATGTACACCGACACCACCCGTCCTAATCACTTAGGACAAGAGGTTATTGATAACAGTGTCGATGAAGCCATGGCCGGACATGCCACTAGAATTGATGTCATTTTGCATGAAGATAATTCGCTAGAAGTTAGCGATGATGGCCGTGGTATGCCTATCGATATTCACCCAGAAGAAGGTATTCCTGGGGTCGAATTGATTTTTACCAAGCTGCATGCTGGTGGCAAGTTCTCTAATAAAAACTACCAATTTTCAGGTGGTTTGCACGGGGTAGGGATCTCCGTGGTTAATGCATTATCAACGCGCGTTGAAGTGGTTGTGCGCCGCGATGCACAACAATACATGATGGCGTTTGAAAGCGGTGATAAAGTTGAAGATCTTCATGTTATAGGCACCGTAGGTAAACGTAATACAGGTACAACTGTACGTTTTTGGCCTGATGTAAGCTACTTTGACTCAGCTAATTTCTCGTTGACTAAATTACATCATTTATTAAAAGCTAAAGCCGTACTTTGCCCTGGCTTACGTATTAAGTTTGTTAATAAACAAACCAAAGAAACCCAAGAGTGGTATTACGAAACAGGCCTTAAAGACTACTTAAACGAAGCTGTTAAAGGTTACGAAGTACTGCCAAAAGACCCATTTACCGGTGAGTTTTCAAGTTCAACGGAAGGTGCTGATTGGGCGGTTGTTTGGTTACCTGAAGGCGGTGAATCGATAGCTGAAAGTTACGTTAACTTAATACCAACTGCGCAAGGCGGTACTCACGTAAATGGTTTGCGACAAGGTTTACTCGAGGCTATGCGTGAGTTTTGTGAATTTAGAAACTTACTGCCGCGTGGCGTTAAGCTCACCCCCGATGACATTTGGGAACGGTGTAGCTACGTTTTATCAGTGAAAATGCAAGATCCACAATTTGCCGGTCAAACCAAAGAGAAATTATCTTCTCGTTCGTGCTCGGCATTTGTATCTGGGGTGGTAAAAGATGCATTCAGTTTATGGTTAAATGAGCACACCGATACTGCTGAGTTACTGTCAGAGTTATGTATTTCTAATGCACAGAAACGTCTTCGCGCAGCCAAAAAAGTGGTGCGTAAGCGTGTTACCGCAGGTCCCGCATTACCGGGCAAATTAACCGACTGTAGCGCTGCAGATAACGACCGTACCGAGCTATTTTTAGTAGAAGGTGACTCAGCTGGTGGCTCAGCTAAACAAGCACGTGATCGTGAGTTTCAGGCAATAATGCCACTACGTGGTAAAATTTTGAATACGTGGGAAGTTGAATCAGGGCAAATTTTAGCATCACAAGAGGTGCACGATATTTCTGTGGCGCTGGGTATCGACCCTGACTCAACTGATATCTCTTCTTTACGCTATAATAAAATTTGCATCTTAGCGGATGCTGACTCCGATGGACTGCATATTGCGACTTTGTTGTGTGCACTATTTGTTCGTCATTTCCCAACGTTGGTGAAAACGGGTCACGTATATGTAGCTATGCCGCCGTTGTTTAGAATCGACATTGGTAAAGATGTTTATTATGCCCTTGATGAAGATGAAAAATCCGGCATCCTAGCGCGTATTGAAGCAGAGAAAAAACGCGGTAAAGTAAATGTTCAGCGTTTCAAAGGCTTGGGGGAAATGAACCCACTGCAACTACGCGAAACGACCATGGATCCTAATACTCGTCGCTTAGTTCAGCTAACCTTAGAAGATGAAGTTGAAACCATGGAAATGATGGATATGTTGCTGGCGAAAAAGCGCTCATCAGATCGTCGTCAATGGTTAGAAGATCACGGTAATCGTGCTCAAGTGTGATTTTTCAAGGGTGTAATGCCATGCAAGTACAGCAAGGGAGTTGTTTTAAACATTTAAACAGTTTAGTTTTATTAACGATTCTTGTTACTTGTTTGTACTTGTACTGCGCACCTTTAAAAGCACAGCAAAAAACCGCTTTTGATGAGCAATGGTTAACAACACAATTGCATACCGCCCACGAAAAAAGCATTCAGGATCCAGGCCAAGCCATTGAGTTTGTAGCGCTATTATTAGTAGAGCATACGAGTCGCTTAACAGTGTTACAACGCACAAGGTTACAACTCAATTTAGCTGAAAATTACTTGTTAAATGGTGAAATAACTAAATCCATTGAATTGGAACAGCAAATAGCGAAGCAGCTAAACTCACTAAGTAGTGATGCGCTGATAAGCTACTACTTAGTAAAATCGGATATTTACAATTTTACTGGGCAAACTGAAAAATCATTAGCGGTTTTAATGACTGCCAAAAAGTTAGTTGAACAACTTGATAATGATAAGCTAAAAAGTGATGTATATGGCGCTTTAGCTAATTTTTATGTGTATAACCATGATGATATTCGGGCATTAGATTACTTCTATAAAAGTTATGTAATTATTAAGCGTAGTGGAAGTTTACTTGATTTAGCCTACATAGAATCAACAATGGCAAAATCGTACGAATATTTGTTTGATTACAACAAAGCAATTGAAGTGCAAACTAAGGCATTAGATTATTTTTTAAAACATGACTTAGCGTTTGACAGTTTAGTGTCGTATTTTCATTTAGCTAAAGTTTATTTAAAGATGGGGCGCAGCCAAGAGGCGATTGCAAGTAGTCAGAAATTACTGACGTTGAGCAAAAAGTTAGCCAATGAAAAATTAGTGTACTACGGTTATATTATCTTAGCGGAAGCATATTTATTAGAACAAGATATGGCTCAAGCTAGCCATTATTTGTCATTGAGTAATCAATATTTTGACAGGCTTGAAGATGTAGTTACCATTGCTAACCACTTCTATACTCAAGCAGGTATTGAGTTAGCACTGAATTTGCCTGAGCAAGCCACGATAACCTTAACTAAAGCGCAGCAGTTGTCGAAGCAAATTCCGATAGAAAACAGTATCACATCACTATTGAAGTTAACCCGCTTGCTTACTCAGCTTGCGGTGCAGCAACAAGATTATCAGCAGGCGTACTTACATCAGCAAGATCTTATCGCTTTAAATGCTCAACATTATAATAAAGTGCGCGAGTTATCCCGTTCTCGCTATCAAGTTCAGTTTGATACTAAACAAGTAGAAATTGAACGACAGCTGCTTGAAAAAGATAAAGAACTTAGCGAATTTGCATTACAAGAAATTAAGCAACAGCAAGCATTACAAAAAACCATTATGCTAAGCGTACTATTATTATTTTTATTGCTGTTAATCTTTTCATGGCGACAATATCGTTTAAAGCGCAAATTTAGTGTGCTAGCCAATACGGACGTTTTAACTGGTGTGGCTAATCGACGTAAAATAATAGAGTTTGCTCAGTTACAGTGGCAACAGTTAAAAAAAGACGATCACAATTTTTGTTTGATTGCTTTTGATCTAGACCACTTTAAAAACATTAATGATGATTTTGGCCACCCGGCAGGGGATTTAGTGTTACAAGCGATCACGAATACATCTCTGCGAGCGATCAGAGAGAATGATATTCTAGGGCGCATTGGTGGCGAAGAGTTTTTAGTGGTACTCAACAATACCACTTTAGCTGAAGCCACTGAAATTGCTTATCGAATTAAAACTGAGATTGAAAAAGAACGTATAATCAGTGATGGAAATGAGATCAAAGTCACTGCAAGTTTTGGTGTGGCGCAAAAGCAAGCGCAACTAGGCTCATTTAAAGATTTATTTAAAAAAGCAGACAAAGCGTTATATGCCGCAAAAGATCATGGCCGTAATAGGGTAGAAATCGATGAATAAATTACTAGTTTCTGTATTAACATTAGGCTTGCTAAGTACTCCCTTAGCAGCAAAAGAAATCCTTAAAGAACTCAGTGTTCCTGATGGCTTTACTGTAAACATATTTGCCAGTGATGTGGAAAATGCACGGCAATTAGCAGTATCTAAAAAAGGTATTGTGTATGTTGGCTCGCGAAACGCGGGCAATGTATATGCACTGATTGATCACAATAGTGATGGGGTTGCCGATAAACAAATTTTGGTGGCCACTGGTTTAACTATGCCTTCAGGTTTAGCGATCAAAGATGGCGACTTATATGTTGCTGAAGTGCAACGTATTATTCGCTTCAAAAATATTGATACACAATTGAAAGCACCTAAATATGAAGTGGTTTACGACGCATTACCGACAGAACGTCATCACGGTTGGAAGTTTTTACGCTTCTCACCAACCGGCGAGCTGATCATTCCTGTGGGCGTACCTTGTAATATTTGCGCTGAAGATGAGCGCTATGGGCGAATATTTTCATTGGATGTAAACACCAAACAAATGACCACGTTAGCACAAGGTGTGCGTAACTCTGTTGGCTTTGACTTTCATCCTGGCACCCAAGCTATGTGGTTTAGTGATAATGGCAGAGACATGATGGGTGATGATCTTCCACCGGATGAACTAAACCGCTTAACAACCGAAGGTGAACATTTTGGTTTTCCCTATGTGCATGCAGGTGCCATCTTAGATCCTGAATTTGGTAAAGGTAAAAATATTGCCGATTACAGTGCCCCAGCTTTAGCCTTGGGTGCGCATGTAGCCCCATTAGGGATTCATTTTTATCAAGGTAAACAATTTCCTGCTAATTATAAGCAACAATTATTTGTTGCTGAACACGGCTCTTGGAACCGCAGTAAAAAATCTGGATATAAAGTGGCAGTTGCCACTATTGAGCAAGGACGTGTGATAAAATACACGCCGTTTATTACGGGCTTTATGAAAAACGAAGAAACATTGGGTCGTCCGGTTGCTTTTGCAGAACTTGCCGATGGCAGCTTATTGATCTCCGATGATTATGCCAATGTGATCTACCGTGTAAGCTATAAAAAAAATTAGGTAGGCTTTGATGAGTGATACAGATACCTTGCTATTGCAAGGAATTGAGCAACAAACAATGGGGCGTTTTACCGAAGACGCCTATTTGAATTATTCCATGTATGTGATCATGGATAGGGCATTGCCACATATTGGCGATGGTCTAAAACCAGTACAACGTCGTATTATTTACGCTATGAGCGAACTGGGGTTATCGGCAACGGCTAAATATAAAAAGTCAGCCCGTACCGTTGGTGATGTACTTGGTAAGTACCATCCTCATGGTGATAGCGCTTGTTATGAAGCGATGGTGTTAATGGCACAACCGTTTTCTTATCGTTACCCATTAGTTGATGGGCAAGGGAACTGGGGTGCTGCAGATGATCCAAAGTCATTTGCGGCAATGCGTTATACCGAAGCGCGTTTATCTAAGTTCTCAGAAGTACTGTTAAAAGAACTTGGCCAAGGGACTGTTGATTGGACGCCAAACTTTGATGGCACAATGGACGAGCCACAAGTATTACCATCACGCTTACCACATATTTTACTCAATGGTATTACGGGTATTGCAGTGGGTATGGCAACTGACATTCCGCCACATAACGTACGCGAAGTAGCCAGTGCCTGTTGTTTGCTATTGGATAACCCTAAAGCTGAACTAGATCAATTGCTTGAGCATGTACAAGCTCCCGATTACCCAACTGAAGCTGAAATAATTACTTCAAAAGCGGATATTCGTAAAATTTATCAAACCGGCCGTGGTTCGATAAAAATGCGCGCTATTTATACAGAGGAGCACGGCGATATTGTCATTACTGCACTGCCACATCAATGTTCTGGTGGTAAAGTACTTGAGCAAATCGCAGCGCAAATGAATGCCAAAAAGCTGCCTATGGTGGCTGATTTACGTGACGAATCAGATCATGAAAATCCAACCCGGATTGTCATCATTCCGCGTTCTAATCGTATTAAAGTGGAGCCGTTAATGGCTCATTTATTTGCCACTACAGACTTGGAAAAAAATTACCGCGTTAATATCAATATGCTTGGCCTTGATGGCCGTCCGCAGGTAAAAGATTTACGAACCATTTTAACTGAGTGGCTGGTGTTCCGCCGTGAAACAGTGCGCCGTCGCCTGCAATACCGTTTAGATAAAGTATTGGCTCGTTTACATATTTTAGAAGGTTTATTGGCAGCCTTCTTAAATATTGACGAAGTGATCGAAATTATTCGTGCCGAAGACAAGCCAAAGCCGGTATTAATGGAACGCTTTGGTATTACAGACATCCAAGCCGAAGCAATCCTTGAATTAAAACTACGTCATTTAGCGAAACTTGAAGAGTTTAAAATTCGTGGGGAGCAAGATGAGCTTGCCAAAGAGCGCGATAAATTACAGCTGATATTAGGCTCTGAACGTCGTATGTCGACGTTACTAAAAAAAGAGATTCAAGAAGCAGCAGAGCTGTATGGTGACGATCGCCGTTCACCGATTGTCGAACGTCTTGAAGCGAAAGCATTAAGCGAAAAAGATTTAATCCCATCAGAATCAGTAACCGTTGTGTTGTCTGAAAAAGGTTGGGCGCGTGTTGGTAAAGGCCATGATTTAGATGTTGAAGGGCTCAGTTATCGAGCTGGCGATGCATATAAAGCCTCTGCCCGTGGTAAGAGTAATCAACCTGCGGTGTTCTTAGATTCTGCTGGGCGTGCATTTGCCACTGATGCGCATGGGTTACCGTCGGCACGAAGCCAAGGTGAACCAATGACAGGGCGGTTTAACCTCACTGCAGGTGCTAATTTTGAGCATGTAGTGATGGGCGAAGACAAACAAGTACTGTTAATGGCATCAGATGCAGGTTATGGTTTTATTACTGATTTTGTAGATCTAGTAAGTAAAAACAAAAACGGTAAAGCCTTGGTTAGTGTGCCTAAAGGTGGGCAATTATTAGCGCCAATTAGGGTTAATGATGTTGCTAACGATTACTGTATGGCGATATCGAATGAAGGCCGGATGTTGTTATTCCCATTACGTGATTTACCAAAACTAGGTAAAGGTAAGGGTAACAAGATAATCTCTATCCCAAGTGCCAAAGTACAAGCGCGTGAAGAGTTTGTTAAAGTGCTGGCAGTGGTGCCTGAAGGTACCAGTGTTACCCTGCATGCAGGTAAGCGTAAGTTGACTCTTAAACCCAGTGATTTAGAGCATTATCATGGTGAGCGTGGTCGTCGAGGTAATAAATTACCGCGTGGTTTACAGCGTGTCGATGAAGCGGTTGTAGAGTTGACGGCGATTGATGATGACATTGAGCCGACAGAAACCGAGTAAGTATTTTTTTGAATATCTATGAATAAAACGGCCTGCTATTGCAGGTCGTTTGTTTTTAAAGCAGAAAATTATTTTAAGCTTACATGTGTTCGCTAAACACTCGTTTAGCGGTAAAAATAACGCTATAATGCTGGCGTTATTATTTTTGGAGCGTTTTCTTTGTTAGCTATTATTCGTATTGTTATTATGGCATTGTTTATTTTATTAAGCTGTGTATTTGGTTTACTCCTTTGTTTAGTAAAACCTTTTCATATAAATAATGTACATATTATTTCAAGTTGGTTTGGCACAGTGGCTAAAATGCTTGGTGTAAACGTGGTTATTACACGCCATCCTGACGCGCAAAGTTGTGGCCCTGCAGTGTATGTTGCAAACCATCAAAATAATTACGATATTTTCACTTTACCGGCGGCGGTACCAAAAAACTGTGTCAGTTTAGGTAAAAAAAGTCTTAAGTGGATCCCATTTTTTGGACAGCTATATTGGCTTTCGGGCAATATTCTAATTGATCGGGGTAATCGCTCTAAAGCGGCTGGTACGATCACTAAATCGGCCGATAAAATCAAACAAAAAGGCCTGTCAGTGTGGATTTTCCCAGAGGGAACCCGCAGTTACGGACGTGGCTTATTACCATTTAAAACAGGTGCATTCCACACGGCTTTAAATGCGGATGTACCTGTAGTACCCGTATGTATGAGCACAACATATAAAACCATTAAGCTAAATCGCTGGGACAATGGTATAATCTACATAGACATGTTAGCGCCAGAACCACTTGATAAAACGATTGGAGCACGTGAACACGCAAAGCGTATTCATAGCAAAATGGCTGCTAGAATAACTGAATTAGATGCTCAAGTGAGAGAAAAGTAATGGAAAATTGGCGTGAAATTAGTGAAGACATTGTAACTTCGTTATTAGAAGATGGTTCTGATCCTGAGATCTTATACGAAGTAGAACATCACTTTGTTTGCGAAGACTTTGTCAAGCTTGAGCAAGCTGCACTAGCTGCGTTTAAACTAGGCTATGACGTTGAAGAGCCTGCAGAGCTTGAGCTTGAAGACGGCAGTAAGATTTGGGGCTTTGACATCGTTGTTGAAGCTGAGTTAGATGTTGAGGTAATAATGGAAGATGTTGATAAACTAGCACAACTTGCGATCGACACCGACGTAGAATACGACGGCTGGGGCACTTACTTCCAAGAGTAATGTGTTAGCCACTAGGTCCTAACCACTAGGACCTAGTGTAATCCATAACTATTATTGACTCGCCAACTCGCCAACTCACCAACTCACCAATTCATCATTTCCTAGTGCTTATTTCGTATTCGTTACTTTTGTTATAGACATTTGTAGTGGATCGTTGATAATCAGTAATTATTATTTTTTGAAATGAATTAATCACTTTATATGCTTATTACCCTTCCAATTTCTGAACTCGTACCAGGAATGTTTGTTGACAGTGTTAGCAAGCAGTTTGAGGGGGTTGATAGTATAAAAATCAAAACTCGCGGCCTAGTTCGCGATAAATCGATCATTAAGCGCTTGGTATCCGAAGGAGTTCAAGAGCTGCTGATAGATTTTACGCAAAGTGATGTGAGTGTTCCTGCCAAATATCAGCTCAAACCTGAAGTCGCTGCTGCAACGGCCAATAACCCTAATAAATTAAAGATAAAAAAGGTTATTTCAGTTGAGCAAGAGTTTGCTAAAGCGAGTGTGAGCTATGAGCAACATAATCGTAATTTACAAAGTTTATATGGCGACGTTACCTCAGGCTTAAAGATGAATATCGCACTGCTTGATGGTATAGCTAAAGATATTGTGGCATCGGTATTTCGTAATCATAATGCAATGACTATTTTAACCCGCATTAAAGATAAGCATATGTACAACTGGCGACATATGACTAACTGCGCTATTTTTGTCACTGTATTTGCCAAGTACTTAGGTTACAAAGAAAGTGTTGTGCAAGAGCTTGCCATGGGTGCCTTGCTGCACGATTTGGGACAAGCTAAATTACCACAAGGGATTTTTTCTAAACCTGAAAAAGTAAATAAACTTGAGATGCAAGCGATTAAAAAGCATGTAGCGCAAAGTTTAGGCTTGGTAAAAGGCGAAAAAGGCATTACCCCATTAATGCTTGATATGATAGTTAATCACCATGAGCGCTTAGATGGCAGTGGCTATCCTCGAGGTCTTCTTGGTGAAAAACTTAGTCGACCAGCACGAATTATGGCGATAGTTGATGTGTATGACGCGATGACAGCGGACAGGCCCCATCAATTAGGTGATGAACCGGTCAACGCACTGCGCTATTTACTTGCTAATAAACACATGTTTGATGGCGAGCTAGTACAGCGGTTTATTAAGTGTTTAGGTGTACATCCAGTCGGCACGATTGTTAAATTAACTAATGAACGGTTGGCATTAGTAACCGAAGGTAATCATCAGAACCCCATTCAACCTAAAGTTAAAGTTTTCTATAATGCTAAGCATAGTCATCATATTACGGCAAAAGATGTTGATTTAACTTCACCAGATCATGACTTAAAGATTTTAGCGAGTATCAAACCATTAGATTATCAGCTTAATTTGGCTCGTTTGTTAAAAGAGCATCTGTTGGTTTAAGCGGTTTTTTAGTTATTGCTTTGTCACAGTGTTTTTTAGTTGATTGCTTAGCCGATAATAGCGCACCACTGAAGCAACTCACCATTAATAGTAGCCACAATAAAGTCCCATTTTCTGAATGTAACGCACTACAGCAGCATACTAGTGCGACTAAAGCACAGACAATGGCACCTAACCAATAATGGTTAACAGGGTTATCGCATTCGCCAGCTCTGGTGCAGGCACAAAAATTAGCTTTGCAAAAGCAATATACACTTATCCCACAAAAAGCCAACGCAGCAATAATTAATCCTATTTCCATCGCTTCATCTCCTTTGCTAGTCTTGTTTGGCAGTCTAATAGTGCTGATCAAGCAAGTCAATCTAAATGATAATTAATTGCAAGTGAGTTTTATTGTAACTTATCCGATGAGTTTTAAAAAACTGTTACTTTGCTGTTAAAAAATGGTTTTTATGGGGTTTTTTAACGCTTTGTTACAGTTTTTTATTTAAAAGTAAGGTACTGTGCTAAGGTTTTGAAGTAACTTACTCCTAATAATTAGAGACAACACATGGGAACCCAAACATTTAGTTTGGTTAAGGAAACACAATGAAATTTACAAAAACTTTAATTGCAGCATCACTTGCTGTTATGTCTGCAGATACGTTTGCAGCGGCTTTCCAGCTTGCAGAGCAAAATGCCTCTGGCTTAGGGCGTGCATATGCTGGTGAAGCAGCTGTGGCTGATGATGCCTCTGTAGTTGCGCGTAATCCAGCATTAATGGCGTTGTTTAAAGAGAAGCAACTTAGCGTTGCAGCTATAGCTGTGATCCCTGATGTGAGCCTTGAAGGTACAGGAACAAGCTACGGTCTAGATAACAGTGTATTAAATGATGACAGCATTGCACCAAGCGCGATTATTCCGGCAGGTTATTTCACTATGCCAGTAAACGATAAAGTATCGGTTGGTTTTGGTGCTTTTTCTAACTTTGGCCTTGCCACTGAGTTTAACGATGATTACGCAGCTGGCCAAATTGCCGGTGAAACTGAAATTGTTACTGTAAACATGAACGCAAGTGTTGCTTATAAAGTATCAGAGCAGTTTAGCTTTGGTATCGGCTTAAATGCAATTTATGCAGAAGCGAAGATTATTCGTAAGTTTGGTGTAGTACCTCCTGTAAATGCTGCTATTGCTTCTATTCCTGCAAGTGCTGATGCTGTTCACCTTGAAGGTGATGATATGGGCTACGGTTTAAACGTCGGCTTAATGTATCAGCTAGATGAAAACAGCCGCTTTGGTTTTAACTACCGTACAGAAACAGATATTACTTTTGAAGGTGAATACTCGAATGAACTACCTTCATTTATTCCTGGTGGATTAAACGGACAACTTGAATTACCGGGCTCTGTTGAAATTACATTACCAGCAATTGCTGAGTTCTCAGGCTCTCATCAGTTAGACGAGAAACTAGGCGTTCACTACAGCGTATTATGGACAGGTTGGAGCAGCTTTGATTCATTAGAAGCACAAGTTACTGCACCTACAGGCGATAAGTTCAGTGCATTTGAAAAAACAGAAGACTTCTCTGATGCATTGCGTTACTCAATCGGTGCTGATTACCAATACAGCGAAAACTTAATGCTACGTGCCGGCTTTGCGTTTGATGAGTCGCCAGTATCACAACAGCATTTATCAATTTCTATTCCTGATACAGACCGTTTCTGGTTCTCGTTTGGTGGTAACTACGCGATTGATCAAAACTCAAACGTTGATTTAGGGGTGAGTGTATTGCGTGGCAAAACACAAAAGTTCACTGAAAAAGTAGAGAGTGAAACCTTACCTCAGCAATGGTCTTTTGAATCAAAAGGTCATGCTGTACTTGTTGGTGCGCAGTATAACTACACGTTTTAATTTGTAGGCGCGGGTTTATCCCGCGCAAATAAAAAGCCGCGTTATTTATTAACGCGGCTTTTTTGTGTCTAGCTGTGCGGGTTTCCCCGCATCTAGTTACAAGCTTTCGATCTTGGCTTTTTGCTCAAGTAGTTTTGCTTTCGCATCTGAGAACTCTGCAAGTTTCTCATTTTCTTTAGCAAGGACTGCTTCAGGTGCATTGTTAACAAACTTTTCGTTTGCTAGTTTATTTTGCACTTGAGCTAGGCCTTTTTCGGCTTTTTCAAGCTGCTTAGCAATACGTGCAAGTTCGGCGTCAACATCGATTAGACCTGCCATTGGGATCATGATCTCAAGGTTACCAACATAAGATGTTGCACATGCAGGTGCGTCATCTTTGTTATCAAGCAGCGTAAATTCTTCAATTTTAGCAAGTGATGCTAAGAAAGATTTATTTTCTTCAATACGACGTACATCATCCGCAGATGCATTTGCTAGTAATACTGATAACGGCTTGCTTGGGCTAATATCCATTTCACCACGAATGTTACGAATGGCTAAAATGAATTGCTTAACCCACTCTAAATCATCCATTGCTTTTGCATCAACGTTAGCTTCATTGTAAACAGGGAAGGCTTGTACCATGATACTAGTGTTCGCTGTTTCAAGACCTGCCAGTGGCGCAACACGTTGCCAAATCGTTTCGGTAATGTATGGCATCATTGGGTGCATTAAGCGCAGTAGGCTTTCAAGCACAGTGATCAGTGTATGACGCGTACCACGTTGTTGTGCTTCATTGCCTTTGAATAATACAGGCTTTGTCAGCTCTAAGTACCAATCGCAAAATTGGTTCCAAGTGAACTCATAAAGCGTATTTGCTGCAAGGTCAAAACGGTAGTTATCTAAGTGCTCAGTATAGGTTTTAACAGTTGCTTCAAATTGGCCTAAGATCCAACGATCAGCAAGTGAATACTCTTTAACTGCATCATTTGTAAAGCCACAATCTTGCTCTTCGGTGTTCATTAGTACATAACGGCTGGCGTTCCATAACTTATTACAGAAGTTGCGGTAACCTTCAAGGCGGTTCATATCCCAGTTGATGTCACGACCAGTCGATGCCATTGCCGCTAAAGTAAAGCGCAGTGCATCTGTACCGTGAGCTTCAATGCCGTTATCAAAGGTTTTACGAGTATCTTTTTCGATTTTCTTAGCGACTTTTTCTTGCATCAGGTTACTGGTGCGTTTTGTTACTAAGCTTTCAAGGTCGATACCGTCAATCATGTCGATTGGATCAAGTACGTTACCTTTTGATTTTGACATTTTATCGCCATTTTCATCGCGAATAAGACCCGTAACGTAAACCGTTTTAAAGGGCACTTGTGGCTTGCCGTTATCATCTTTGATGAAATGCATGGTCATCATGATCATGCGCGCTACCCAGAAGAAGATAATATCAAAACCAGTTACCAATACGTCAGACGGGTGGAAAGTTTTCAAATCATCTGTGTTCGCAGGCCAGCCTTGGGTTGAAAAAGTCCAAAGTGCTGATGAGAACCAGGTATCGAGTACATCTTCGTCTTGGCTAAGTGTTACGCTATCAGCAATGTTGTTTTCACGACGTACTTCTGCTTCATCACGGCCAACAAAAACGTTGCCTTCGCTGTCGTACCAAGCTGGAATGCGGTGACCCCACCACAGCTGGCGCGAAATACACCAATCTTGTACGTCGTTCATCCACGAGAAATACATGTTCTCGTATTGCTTAGGTACAAATTGAATATCGCCATTTTTTACTGCGTCTTTTGCAGGCTCAGCCAGTGGTGCAACACGTACATACCATTGGTCAGTAAGTAGCGGTTCAATAACCACACCAGAGCGGTCGCCGTAAGGTACGGTTAGAGCGTGATCTTCAATCTTTTCAAGTAGGCCTAACTGTTCAAATTCAGCCACAATTGCTTTACGTGCATCGAAGCGGTCAAGACCATGCAGGCGCTCAGGAATTGGTGCATCAAACTCAAGCTCTTTACCATCAAAGGTGTAGGTTTCGCCTTGGCTTAGAATTGCGGCATCTTTATCGAAGATATTGATCAACGGCATTTGATGACGTTTACCAACTTCGTTATCGTTAAAGTCGTGTGCTGGCGTGATTTTTACACAACCAGTGCCTTTGTCTTTATCGGCATGTTCATCAGCAACAATTTTAATTCGACGATTAACAATCGGCAGTAAAATCTCTTTACCGACCAAGTCTTGATAGCGTTCGTCATCTGGGTTTACTGCAACACCTGAGTCACCAAGCATGGTCTCTGGGCGAGTCGTTGCCACTACAATGTAGTTTTTACCGCCTTGGGTTGTAACACCATCAGCCAATGGGTAACGTAGGTGCCACATGTGGCCTTGTTTGTCTTTGTTTTCAACTTCAAGATCAGAGATAGCCGTGTGTAGCTTTGGATCCCAGTTTACTAGGCGCTTACCACGATAAATTAAATCTTCTTTGTGTAAGCGTACAAACACTTCTTTAACTGCTTCTGATAAGCCGTCATCCATTGTGAAACGTTCACGATCCCAGTCAACCGATGCGCCAAGGCGACGAAGTTGTTTTGTGATAGTCCCGCCAGATTGTTCTTTCCACTGCCAAATTTTGTCGATGAAAGCTTCACGGCCTAAGTCGTGGCGTGTTTTACCTTCTTCAGCAGAGAGTTTACGTTCAACCAGCATTTGCGTAGCAATACCTGCGTGGTCAGTACCTACTTGCCATAATGTGTTATTACCTTGCATACGTTTAAAACGCGTTAAGGTATCCATAATGGTGTCTTGGAAAGCGTGGCCCATGTGTAAGCTACCAGTGACATTGGGTGGCGGGATCATAATTGAATATGCATCGCCTTTACCTGATGGTTTGAAGTAGCCTTTTTGTTCCCAGTCTTGGTATAACGACTGTTCAATATCTTGCGGATTGTAGGTTTTATCCATTACACAGAACCTTAAATAAGTACTTAAATGAGTTAGTTAGCTATTTATACAAAAGGTATGTTAGCTATTAATATCTTGCGTGGTGATATTAGCACCGAGTTGGCGTAGCTTTTTAAAGCGCTCACGGGCAGCTTGTTTAGCAGTGGCTTCAACGGGCACAAAATCAAAAACTTGGTTAAACCGACGAATAAAGTCCGGCAATTGTGCAGCCAAGTTAATTAAAACTTTACGATTACCGACTGGCGGGGTAGTACCTATTTCAACGGGCGCACCACCTTTTGGACCTTCACCTTGGAGATTGTGAGGCACAAAACTGTCGGGGTCGAATGACCAAATAGTTTCATCAATGGCATGGGCAATTTCAAGATCATCAACGTAAATAAAGATACGATGACCAAGACGATACTGTTCAGCAGCAATATCAGCCGCTAAGCTAAAGTGATCATCAGCCTTGGCTAATGACTCATCTTGTTGCTTTAGAACGAAAAACTGGGCGTTCATGCTCATTGTATCGGGGCTTCCCACAGTATTGAAAATAATACTTAAATCAAAGCAGGGATTTTGCCATATAACGCGTTTTGCTTCAATTAATACGCTAATTTATACGTTAATAAGTGGGGAATAAATAAGGCGCTAAAAAGCGCCTTATTTAAATTTAACAATGTATTGTTAAACGCGGGGTTTAATCTTGGCTGGTTTCGCTTACACCGGCACGGTTGAGTAAATATTGCGTAAGCATTGGCACCGGTCGACCTGTTGCGCCTTTGTTTTTACCACTGCGCCAAGCAGTGCCTGCGATATCTAAATGGGCCCAGTTATACTTTTTAGTAAACTTAGATAAGAAGCATGCTGCTGTTATCGTTCCCGCAGAGCGGCCGCCTAAGTTAGTAAAATCAGCAAATGGGCTTTCTAGTTGATCTTGATAATCATCCCACAGTGGCAACTGCCACGCACGGTCGCCACTTTGCTCAGATGCTTTTAACAAGTCATGTGCCAGTGGGTTGTGGTTAGATAATAACCCCGTTGCATGAGCGCCAAGGGCAACAATACAAGCGCCAGTTAAAGTAGCGACATCAATCACGGTTTCAGGTTCAAAGCGCTCGACATAAGTGAGTGCATCACATAATACTAGGCGGCCTTCAGCGTCGGTATTTAGTACTTCAACTGTTTGCCCTGACATAGTGGTCAAAATATCACCCGGACGATAAGCATTCGAGCTTGGCATGTTTTCACAACCTGCGAGTACACCAATTACGTTAATCGGTAATTGCATTTGCACCAAAGCACGCATTGCGCCAATAACACCGGCTGCACCGCCCATGTCGTATTTCATTTCATCCATGGCTTCGCCTGGTTTGAGTGAAATACCACCTGAGTCAAAGGTTAAACCTTTACCAACTAGCACGATTGGGGCTTGATCTTTCGCGCCGCCTTGGTAGTTAATTACCGACATAATAGATTCGTTATCACTACCACGACCAACTGCTAAGTATGAATTCATACCTAACTCTGCCATTTTATCTTCGCCAATTATATCAACCGTAACGTTGTCAAAGTTAGCTGCAAGTTCTTGCGCTTGTTCACCTAAATATGCAGGATTACATATGTTTGGTGGCATGTTCGCTACGTCTTTACATAACTTACTACCTGCAGCAATCGCTAGGCCATGTTCAATGGCGCTTTCACCAATGGTAAGTTCGCGGCGAGTTGGTACGTTAAACACAATTTTACGCAGCGGGCGACGCGGGTCACTTTTTTTGCTTTTTAATTGGTTAAAGGTATACAAACAGTCTTGGGTGGTTTCGACCGCTTGGCGGACTTTCCAGTAGGTGTCGCGACTTTTAACATGTTGCTCAGTTAAAAAGCATACCGCTTCCATCGACCCAGTTTCATTTAGGGTATTGATAGTTTTTGAAATAATTTGTTTGTATTGTTTGTCGTCTAGCTCGCGCTCTTTACCACAGCCGACCAATAGTATGCGTTCACTTAACACATTGGGTACATGATGCAATAACAGCACTTGTCCCGGCTTGCCTTCAAGGTCGCCGCGACGCAATAAATTAGAGATATAACCATCACTGATTTTATCGAGTTGTTCACCAATGGGGGATAAACGACGTGGCTCATAAACGCCAACTACAATACATGCGCTACGTTGCTTTTCAGGACTACCACTTTTTACGCTAAATTCCATTGTCACTCCTAATTTTGAGTCATTTAACCCTTAAATAAGGGTAATAAAATAAAAATCCAGATACTAGCTTAATATTAGCTTATAAACGCTGACTCATTATGTGTATTTGAACTTTATACTTTTGTAGCCATCAATACCACTAATGCGACAATATATCGAGTTGCTAGGTATGATATTTAATGTTGATGACATATAATAAAACCCTAAGTTTACTCAAATTTTCTTACTCTTGAAGTAAAGCATCATGTTTAACAGGGGCGATCATTGCTAATTTTCCGTTATTTGACCACTGAAGTTTTAAAGTCTCAGGTCGCCGTATTTTTAACTTTGATGACAATTTTTTTGTCGCAAAAGTTTGTTGTTATTCTTGGCGATGCCTCTGAAGGCGGCATTCCTGCTAAGTTAGTGCTGTCGATGATTGCACTAAAATTACCGCAATTGGCATCATTAATATTACCGCTAAGTATCTTTTTAGGGATTATTCTCGCCTATAGTCGCATTTATGCCGACAGTGAAATGACCGTTCTCAAAGCCTGTGGTGTTAGTGAATGGTACGTAGTGCGTGTAACCTTAGTTTCTAGTGTGGTATTAGCGCTATTGGCGGGAGTACTGACTTTATATATAGCCCCATGGGCGAGTGAGCAAGAATATCAATTGAAAGAACAAGCCAAAGCGGATGCCGGGTTATCAGCGCTGCGTGCTGGGCGCTTTCAACAAACAGGTAACGAAAAAGCGGTGGTGTTTATTCACAATATCGACAACGGCGGCAAAGAACTACACAAAGTATTTGTAGCGCAACTACCAGACAGCGAAAAAGATAACCTAGCACGGTTAGTATATGCGCAGCGGGGTGTAGTGATCGAGCAAGAAAGCGGTGAGCAGCAATTGGTACTCAGTGACGGTAAGCGTTACGAAACCGACGGCAAAACCCCTGCGCTAAATTTAACCGAATTTGATGGCTATAGCGTACAAATTCGTGAGCAAGAAATAGAACATCAACGCCGTAAACTTGAAGCTGTGCCGACCATAGATCTGTTTGCGATGAAAACGACAGACGCGATTGCTCAGTGGCAGTGGCGTCTTGCTATACCGCTTTCTATTCCACTACTTACTTTATTAGCAGTACCATTGAGTGTCGTTAATCCGCGCCAAGGTAAGTTTGCTAAATTAGTGCCTGCCATCAGCTTGTACTTAGGTTATTTCATCTTATTGAATGCTGCAAAGTTTGCGATTGAGGATGGTAAAATTCCGCCTTCAATTGGCCTGTGGTGGATCCATTTAAGCGCTTTATTTATTGGCGGCTTTTTGATTATCAAAGGGCGACCGCTCGGCGCATGGTTAAAAGCAGTATTAACTAAGCGGGAGTTAGGCGCATGATGAAAACGCTTGATTGGTATTTAGGCCGCAGTGTTTTACAAACCACCGGTTTTGCTTTGATGGTCTTAGTTGGGATCAGTACCCTGATTAAATTTATTGAGCAGCTTAAATCAGTCGGTCGCGGTAGCTATGATATTGGAACTGCTTTGCTATATACCTTATATAGCATGCCTGATGATCTTGTGGTGTTCTTCCCAATGGCCGCTTTAATTGGTGGCTTAACGGGGCTTGGGGCACTTGCATCAAATAGTGAACTGGTGGTGATGCAAGCCGCCGGTATGTCGCGTTTGCAAATTATTCTCTCAGTAATGAAAACCGCAATATTTATGGCGCTTTGTATGATGGCATTAGGCGAGTGGGGCGCACCAGCGACACAACTTAAAGCGAAAGAAATGCGTAATCAAGCAATACATGGTGGTGATGTATTTAACGCTCAGCAAGGTGTATGGGCCAAAGATGGCAATAACTTTATTAATATAGAAGATGTTGACCAAAACGGCGTATTACATGGCGTGAACATGTATCATTTTGATAGTTCACTACAACTTACACAAATTACTAAAGCTCGCGAAGCGGTAGGCCGTAAAGACGGTTGGTTACTTCGAGATGTAAATAAAGTGCAACTCAGTGAAGAGTTGATCAGCACACAGCAGCAAAAAGAAGAGTTTTACGAATCACAACTTACAGCTGAAAAGCTGGGTGTCGTATCGGTAAAACCAGAGTCTCTGTCATTTACAGGGTTGTGGTCATATTTAGGTTATTTGAAACAAAATGAGCAAGATACTAGCACCTACGAGCTTGCTTTATGGCGTAAGATTATGCAGCCAGTATCGATAGCGGTGATGTTATTAGTGGCGCTGTCGTTTATATTTGGCCCACTGCGTACCGTGACGATGGGCGCGCGGATTGTAATGGGTGTAGTAACCGGTATTGCATTTCACCTAACCAATGAAATATTTGGTCCTGTGGTGATGGTGTATCAAATCCCTGCGATAATCGGGGCGATTTTACCAAGCATAATATTTATAGGTTTTGCGACTTACTTGCTTAATAAGCGAAATTGATAACGGGGAGCTAGCAGCCTAGCTCCTCATTGCTAATCTAAAGAACGATAAATTCGTTTGTTTTCTTCTTTTGTTAGCGCAACAACCTCGGTTTTAGACAGGTAATCTTGCAGCGCTCGTTTGTTTTTAAAATCAACTAATACCACTAAATTACCTAAGCCAAGTAATGCGGTTACGCTGCGAATAACGGCTTGTGGCCAACTAATTAGCTTACCATCTCGAGTTTGTACTTTTAAACGCCATGCGCGCATACCAATCGTTTGGCCACTCTTAGTCCAAAAATAGACAAAAAATATAATATTTACACCAACGAATAATGTACTGCGAATACCGTACAGCAATGGAGAGTCCTGAATTAAGGCGGCCGGATCTTCTGTCTGCGCAATTAGATCTAAGCCAATTAACCCCTGAATGGCTGCAAAGTAAAGTATGGCAGTAAGCATAGATAGCGAAATCACAACTAAAGAGTCGTAAATTAAAGAGGCAAAGCGACGCCAAAAGCTCGCACGCGGAAATTCAGCAGACATAAACAAACTCACAAAGTTAATATGCGCGCTAGTTTAGCAAATAGCGAGACAAATACTAGCCGCACAGTTAGTAGCTTTTATGAGTGAATGTTAATGGTTGCTCAATTGTTAAGCGGTTGATCGTGGTTTTGTAAAAAACGCTTGCTGCTCCTCTTATTGTTTGTATAATGCATGGCATAGAGACAAAGACAGCTTGATAAGTCCTAGCTCTAAAGTGGTTTTTCTTTATCTTCTCATGTTAGAAGGTTAAAGAAAAATGATGCCAGCGTGATGAAATTGGTATACATGGGGGATTCAAAATCCCCTGCCGCAAGGCGTGCCGGTTCAAGTCCGGCCGCTGGTACCACTTTTAATAACCCTGACCACATTGGTCGGGGTTTTTTTATGCCTGAAATAAAGTGGTCAGTTGTTAGTTTATAGCCATATGATGTGGCAAACGATTAATACCGTATAATCTGCATTAATCGTTTGATTTTTAGTTAATTACTTCTGTATATACAGACGCTATCGCATAGTTTTAAGAATTGAATACTTTGTGTTACTGATTGGGCTATTTTTCCATCTGAGTATTTGTCTTGGTTGCTATGAGACCTTAAAAACCAATAGCCGGCTTTTTCCTTTTTGAAAAGTTTGTAGTTGATCACATCAACTTCTTCAGAATTATCGATACAACTGCTTATTGTTTCATCTTGACTACAAGGAGTTACGAAGCTCATGCTATTGTCTTCTTCAAACTGCCAACGGCCATTAGGGCCAAAAATACCACCGCTATAAACAATGGCTGTACCGTTATCGTGAGGCTCTATAACGGCATGTTTGTTGTTATTTAACAAGTTTAAATCGTTAACATAGAAGGTTTTCATATAATCTTCTTGAGTCGCATTATAGGTAGTATCTGCTTGGGCTAGATTAGCGTAAGAGTAGCTTGATTGTTTTTTGCTGGAGTAAAAATCGTCTACAGTAGCAATGCGATTATCGTAGAGTTTTACATAGCGTACATTTCTAGTTTCAATACCTATGGTGAATTCTAAAGTATCGCCCAAGTTGCTGAACGTAATATCATAAGTAGACTCTTCACCAGTAAGTGCGTTTTTCACTGAGTAATGTCCTGAAGTTTCTGAATCAACCGTGATAGGTGCATTGATTATTTTAAAGGAACTGCCATCAGCTAATTGCACACTTGAATACAATGGAGATAAGCCGAATAACACATCACCCGCTGAAAATTCAGGAACTGGCGCCTCTGCAACACCTCTAAATACTTTATAGGTTTTGCGATCAACAAGCTCTTTTTCAAGCTCAGGCCAATTAGCCGTATCTTGAGATGTTTGAGGGATAAAATGATAGGTGACTTCAAAAACAGCAAAATCATCTAAGCTTGCAATGAGTTCGGCTTGTTTTAATTGAACAGAAAAACTGATTTGTTGATATGAGCCATCAGTATTTTGAAACGTTTTTGTATAGTCTTGCCCAAATATACTATTACCTTTCTCTTCAGGCTCAATAAATTGATATATACCGTCAGTTAGAATTACATTCTCGTGAAATCCAGCCAACTGAGTGTAACCTTCTGCTTTAATCGCTACATTGGCAAAGAAAGTATATTTGACGCCTTCTTCATTACCTAGTTGGCTTAGTCTAAGTGTTTGCTCTTGGCGTTGATCGCTATAAGTATCAAAACTAAGCGCTTTTTTCTCGCCTTTAATCAGGGTAAGCCAAGTGAATTCGGTTTCACTTATGTACTTTTTAGCTAGGATAGAATTAGCTTTCTTAGCTAAAATCTCGAGAGGTATAAACTTTGAACGCATGCAATTTGCAATGCATTCAAACTCTTGAGTATGCAGTTCAACATCATCTGGGTTATTCCAGTTAAACATAAAGTTGTCACTGTCAATTTTTGCAAAACCTGTTTGGTCAGCTGAAAAATGAAATAGTGAGCTAGAGTCAGCTGTAGTCCACGTGCCGATTAATTCTTTATCTGCAAGTGTAATTGCTTCGCCAGGAAAGTTAACGGCATCATAGTGAACGTCAATACTTAGGTTAAACTGGTTCGACTCTTTACCATCACTAATTGATAGGTCGATTTGATGTTCAGCTATGTCAAAAAGAGTAGGCGAAGCACTGAGCGTTAGTGTATTTTCACTTAGTTCATAGCTTAGCCAATCAGGTTTGTTTATTACAGAGACAGTTACTGTGTCGTTGTCTTTATCGCTTACAGTAAGTGCATGTTCTAAACTAGATCCCGCAGCGAGTTCAAAACTGAACTCACCCGCTATAGTAGGTTTGTTATTTGCTGCTTTTTGTTGTTCTTCAGAGCTACTTCCCCCACCACAGGCAGAAAGTAGTAAGGTTAAAAGGCAGACAGCTGTTGTTTTTAGTTTCATCACTAATTTTCCTTAATATTTTATGCGATTATATCAGATGGTTAACTTGAATGGACCAAACGTAGGTAAAGTTAAGAAGGAAATGCTTTAAGTCATTAAGCGCTTTGTTGAAGATTCTTCTATTGAAGTTTTGCTACTAAACCTAGTTATATGAATGCCTAGTTAAATGAATACAAAGGCTTAAACAAATGATAAAAAAGTTAGGCAATCCTAATTAAATCATAGCAAAGCAAGTCGACACTGTTTTTCAACGTTTTTATAAACGTGAAGCGGACCAAATTGGTCGGTTTTTTATGCCTGAAATAAAGTGCTAAGCCATAAGCTTTGGCGAGAGCTTGAAGAAGGGTAGTAATGACGCTGCTTGGTGAATTATTAAATGACATTCAACTGGATTGAATGCCATTTAATAGAAAAACTATTTTTAATCAGCTTAGTCGATTAGACTCACTTTACATTGGTAAGTATTCTCACCCACAGAAAAGCTGCCTTTGCCATTCCATTGATTATCAACGCCAAAGCTTGCCGTAAATGGTGACTGGTAACTACCTATTGCAGGTGGTGGAAAAGACACCACGGCTTGACCAGTTAGCGCACCAACTTTAGTTACATCATTATAGCCAGTTGCATGCATATGGCCCGATGCGCTAGCGGTGAAATGAGGTGAATGCTGCGTTCCTTCTTGGATGCTGCCATTCGCTCGACCATTTAATGAACCTGTTTTTGGATCTACAGCAAACTGAATTTCCATAGAGCCACCACCAACAACACCAGATTGAAATTGTAATTTAACGAGATATAAGCTTTCATCAGACATTTTCTTGTTCCTTTTGTAGATTGCATTCACACTGTTATATGGTTACTTAGTAACCGAGTGAAAGTGTAGAATGACCACCACAAAAGACATATTACAGCGTATTACAGCTAGGTCATGTAAATTAGTTTACGGCATAGTCGCTCTATTCTTGCAGTTCAAATATCTGCTGTAATGCGTTGGATTAGTCGTTTTTGCGATAGATTAGGAATGCATGTGAATTGTGAGCTATAAAAAAAGCAGAGGAGCTTGCTCTATTTACAAGTGATGCAAATAAACAGCATTTATCAATATATTCCAAATAAATCAACCGTACCACTAATAGGTATGTTTAATTCTCTTTGTTTATCTTGTAAAGTTAATAATATAAAAAACTCAACAACACTTTTTATGGTTGTAAAAACATGGCTGTGTGTTGAGTTTAGAAAATAGACAATTAACCACTTGTATCTACATTGCAAAGCTAGCAATGTGTATAAAAAACCTAATATTAAGCCTTAATAGTAAAAATGGAGAAAGTTAATGGAATTTAATTCAATGATGTTATTTGTTATTGCTTGTCTGACTATCAATTTAATACCGGGGCCTGATGTTATCTACATCGTATCAAATACCATGAAAGGTAAGATGGTCAGTGGCATGAAAGCTGCGCTTGGCTTGGGGGTTGGTTACTTTTTTCATACATTAGCGGCCTGTGTGGGATTATCAGCCATTATTTTAAGTTCAGCTTTAGCTTTTAGTATCGTTAAATGGCTTGGTGCCCTTTATTTAGTTTATTTAGGTGTTCAAGCACTTATTTCCATGTACAAAGGGAATAGTCGGGTAGTCGTTAGTGAAAGTAAGGATACGAAAGGAAATATTTTTATGCAGGGGGTTGTGGTCAGTGTTTTGAACCCTAAAGTTGCTTTGTTCTTTCTCTCATTTCTCCCGCAATTTATAAATACATCCACTGGCTCAGCAGCCTCGCAATTACTGATTTTAGGATTAGTTTTTAGTGTGTTAGCAACCCTCTGCAACGTACTGTATGCAACTGTTGGAAGTTGGTTGTTCAATCGACCTAACGCAGGTAGATACACGCGAATATTGGAAGGAGTATCAGGAGTATTGCTAATTGGTTTAGCTGGTAAAATTGCATTGAGCGAACGTTAGGGAGAAGTTGATTCTACATACAGCGTATTACATGAAGTTGAGTTTGAGGGCGTACAGGTTTTTTTATCGTTGTTTTTTAGAATAGGGGCTGCTTTTACAAAGTATTCGCTGATTAAACTAAATGTTCTTTTTAGTATTTCTTTTCGAAGCTAGCTACACTGGCAATAGTATTGTTGCGACTGCACCTTGGTGTTTTTCTTTATTCGCTAAGCTCAAACTACCATGATGCTGCTCTATCACGTTGCGACAAAAGCTTAGACCAATCCCTTGACCTTGTTGTTTAGTGGTGTAAAACGGCACGAATATGTTATCGGGGTTGGCAAGGCCTTGGCCGTTATCATCAATGGTGATGCAGCTTACTTTTCCTTGCTTATGCACACCTAATGTTACTTTAACGGGCGGGGTGCTTGCTTCGATGGCATTTTTTATTAGATTGATCATGACTTGATGAATAAACGTGCGGTCGGCCTTAAAAGTTGCGGCGTCTGTTACGCAGCTAAATGCAACGTCAGGGTATATTGCGCACACTTGTTTTAAAAATGTGTCGGTGTCTATTGCTACTATATTAAGTGCCAGTGGTTTATTTATATCGCCATAGCGCGTGACAAATTCATTAAGATAATTACAGCGCTCACTTATAACATTAAGTGCTTGTATTTGTCGTGGCTCGGTGAGCTTCACGGCGAGATTTTCAGCCATTGCAGTAACTGGTGTGAGTGAGTTGCGAATTTCGTGACCGAGTACGCGAATAATTTGCTGCCATGCTTGCAGTTGGCTTTCGCGAAGGGCTGAGGTGATGTCGATCATAACAATAAGTTGATGACAGCTGCCTTGCTCTATAAATTCACTGTGGCGTATTTGCCATTGCTGGGCTGTAATAACATCGCTAAATTGCCAATGTGCGTCTTGCTTTGTAAGCCCTAATTGTTCAGCGCTTGCATAGCGTAAGGTTTGCCATTGAGTCTGTTTAAATTCGCTAAACGCATTATTGGCATAACTGAGCTTATTATATTGATCGAGCACCATGATCGGCACATTAAAATGCTCAATTAATTGGTACACCAAAAAAACATGCTGATCGTATCGCGACTTCTTTTTAAATAACTCTTCACTTAACTCAATCAAGCTTTGTTGTAATTGGTGAATACTCCCCGCCTGATAGCTGGGCTTAACGAGCTGGTTATAATCTTCGTTTAAAATGGCATCTAGGTGGGCGTAATTGCGGTTAAAGCTGTTGATCACTTTTTTATAGGTACGAATAAACAGCTTAAGATAAATAGCTAAAAATAGGATTGAGATAACGGCAGAAGTAACAACAGATAAAGCAAAATATTGGCCAATAAAATAGCACCCCAACGCTGCTAAAGTGCTACTAAAAAATGCAAAGCCAATTAAACTGCGTTCCAGCGATGAGTGATAAAGACAACTAAGTGTCATACTGCTTTTCATACGGTAATCCCGTATTTTTCAAGGCGACGATACATAGAAGATTTACCTAAACCTAATAATTTAGCGGCGTTAGGAATATGGCCTTGGGTCTGCTTGAGGGCTAAATCAATTAATTGGCGCTCTGCGTGCTCTAGTGTCATTAGTGGTAATGTGTTATTGATTTGACTGCTGTGCAGGTTTAAGTCATCGGCGGTCAATGTGTCGGTTGTTGCTAACAATATTGCCCGTTCAATCACATGGCTTAGCTCGCGTACATTGCCCGGCCAAGTATAGTGGTTTAATTCCTGTTTAGCGCATTCACTCAATGTAAGTATGGTGCTTGAGTATTTTTTAGCATGTAAATTTATAAAGTGCTCGCACAAAGGCACTATATCTTCAATGCGTTCGCGTAGTGGCGGTATTACAAACTCCAAAGTGTTTATCCGATAGTATAAATCTTCTCTAAACTGGCCTTGTTTTATCAGTGTGGCAATATCGCCATTGGTGGCACTGATCAAGCGTACATTGGTTTTTTTAGTGTGACTCGCGCCAACCATCTCAAACTCTTGGCTTTCGAGTACCCGTAATAATTTTGCTTGTTGTGGTAGTGGTATATTGGCTATTTCGTCTAAAAATAAACTGCCGTTATCGGCCAGTTCAAAGCGGCCAATGCGCTCATTTTTAGCATCAGTAAACGCACCTTTTTTATGACCAAACATTTCGCTTTCAAATAACGATTCAACAATAGCCCCCATATTCACTGCAATAAACGGTTGTGTATGGCGCGTTGACTGCTGATGAAGCCATTGTGCTAATTGGCTCTTACCCGTACCATTTTCACCGGTTAGTAAAATGTTAGCATCGGTTTTAGCCACCTTAGCTAACTGACTTATCAGTTGTTGCATAGCGTGTGACTGATACACAAATGCAGGCGAGGCACGATCGTTAAGCTGTTGCAGCAACTTTTGATTTTGTTTGTTTAACTTTTTAAGTGTGAGTTGCTGATCGAGCAATTTTAATAAGCGCTGGTTTTGCCATGGCTTTTCAATAAAGTCACACGCACCGTGTTGCATAGCGCGAACCGCTAGATCTACGCTCGACCACGCAGTCATTGCGATGACAGGGATATCTAACTGTTGTTTATGTAAGTGCTGTAAAAACGCCAAACCTTCGTCACCTGATGTGGTGTCGCGGGTAAAATTCATATCGAGCAAAATAAGGTCAATCGCTTGGCTATCTTTAACTACTGCTTGCGCGCTAAAAGGTGAGTCGCATTCGAGCACTTGGTAGCCGTTATCTTCTAAAATAAAGCGCGCGCTTAGGCGGATTTCGGGGCTATCTTCAATGATCAAAATAGTGGCAGGCATAAACTTCCAAATAGGTGAATAAGCACAGGTTGATTGTAGCGTATAGCGATTTCTATGCCAGTGATTTTATTGCTGTATTTCAGCTTGTTAGCTATTTAAAGATGATTTTACTAGGTGTTTCAGTCCGATTGCGGACTGTTTGAGTCCGGTTTCAAGGTTGAGATATGTGGTGCAACGAAAGCGCAAGACCATGGCCAGTCTCAAATTGATACTGAGGAGTCCGGTATCGCCGCTCAATAAGAATTTTTAAATAGTACATACTTGTAATTGTTTGTATTTATTGATTTTTAATGTTGGCACGTGTTTCGCTATAGCTTAGATATACAAAGCATAATGCGGTGCAATATGGACATAGTAAAAACAAAAGTAGTCAAGCAGTTATCGCTTTGGCATAAGCTAATTTTATTACTGGCTGTTATTTTAATTGTGGCAGTGATTTATCAGCGCAGCAGTCAAGTAGGTGTGTCAGTATTGCGCAGTAATATTATTATTAGTGATGTACGCCAAGGCGCGCTTGCGATTACGGTTACAGGTTATGGTGAACTTAAATCTGCGCAGCAGCAATTGCTTACGGCAAAAACGTTGGCCACTGTGCAGGCTATTTTATTAAAACCAGGCGCAATAGTGACCAGTGACTCAGTGATTGTGCAGTTAGCCAATCCAGCGCTTGAGCAACAGCTCGAAAATGCGCAGCAAGAACTTAATAAACTCAATGCTAACTTACGCCAGTTAAGATTAAACAATACTCGCGAGTTATTAAACGAGCGCTCTCATGTGGCGCAAAGCCATGCCGCTTACGAAAATGCCAAACTAAAATTAAAAGCTGAAACCAGTTTGGTTGAACAGGGCATAGTATCAACGCTTAATTATCAGCGTAGCGTGTTAGACGAGCAACAACTTCGCCAGCAATTAGCAATAGCTAAGCAACGTTCAGAGCAACTAAAAGCCGTACACATAGAATCTGAAAACATTCAGCTTGAGCAAATTAAACAGCAACAAGGGTTAGTAGTTATGGCACAAACACAATTGGCCAATCTATCTGTAGTAGCGGGAATGGATGGGGTATTACAGCGTTTACCGATTGAGCTTGGGCAAAGCGTAAATGCAGGGCAAGAAATTGCGCTTATCGGCTCGGTTGATTCGTTAATTGCAATTATTCAAGTACCACAAAATCAAGTAGATGATATTCGGTTAGGGCAGCTCGCAGAAGTAGATACACGCCGCGGTGTTGTTATGGCAAAGGTGTCACGCATCAGCCCTGTGGTGAGTAATAATACAGTAGAGGTAGAGTTATCGTTGCCTAAAGAGCTCCCTGAAAATGTTCGGCCGCAATTAACCGTCGATGCCAATATTAAGGTCGCACAGCTAAAAGATGTTACTTATATCGAGCGCCCAGCAAACGTAAAACCGCACAGTGTAAGAGATCTGTATCAGGTAAACTCACAGCAGCAAAGCGCACACTTGGTTGATATCAAATTTGGTCGCGAGGCTGGGCGCTTTATCGAAATACTAAGCGGCGCACAGTTAGATCAGCAATTGATTATTTCAGATTTAACCAACCTTACTCGCAGCAATAGCGAAATTCTAATTAACTAATGAACAGGATAAAAATAATGACAGAGCAAAAAATAACGAACACCCAAGCCGATGTCGTATTAGCAATGAAAGGAATTAGTAAGGTATTTGAAACCCAAGAGTTACAAACCTATGCACTGCGTAGTATTGATTTGTGTATTTATCGCGGTGAATACTTGTCGATATCGGGGCCATCTGGCTGTGGTAAATCAACATTACTTTCATTATTGGGTTTACTTGATATGCCAACCAGCGGTGAATATTTAATTGACGGTAAAAACGTTTCTGCACTTTCGCTGAATCAGGCTGCTGAAACTCGCAATGCAAAAATAGGATTTATTTTTCAATCATTTAATTTAATTGATGAGTTAAGTGTGTTCGACAACGTGGCATTACCACTGCGTTATCACCACTGTAAACCAAACAAGCAAATAATTGCTGAAAAAGTAAAAGCGTGCCTTGAAAAAGTAGGGCTTGGGCATCGTATGAGTCATAAACCTAACCAATTATCTGGTGGACAGCAGCAACGCGTGGCGATAGCCCGAGCGCTGGTGACTGAACCGGCAATATTATTAGTTGATGAGCCAACGGGTAATTTAGACTCAAAATCGGGAGATCAAGTTATGCATGTATTAAGTGAGCTACATGCAGCCGGCGCCACTATTTGCATGGTGACACATGACCCGCGTTACTGTGATATGGCTACAAGGCAACTAAAGCTATTGGATGGTGAGATGCTAGGGGCTGTGGGTATAAAAGATCAGCTAAGTGCTTAAATAACCTGTTTAGTGAGAGTAAAATGGAATATCCAAAAATAATAAAACGTCAATGGCTATTAAGGGATAACTTAACGGAGTGCCATAATGACTTATAATTTAAAAAATGCATTACTTAATATAACTAATCATAAAGTTTACAGTTTAAGTGTTGTAGCGACGTTAAGTATTGTTTTAGCTGCATTAATTACTGTATTAACACTTGCCTATATTATGCTGTTAAAACCATTGCCATACCCTGAGCAAATGCGGTTAGTAAAAGCTGAATATGCTCAAATAGACCAAACCGGGGCGCTTAATACCCGCGCTTTTAATTACCCTGCACTGATTGATTTATATAAAAATCATAAATTATTTGAGCAAGCTGCGTTGGTGTATTACGGTGAACAACGCCTTGATGATGTAGCGGGCTTACCCATAGTAAACACCTCATTTGTTACCCCTCAGTGGTTTGAAATGTTTGCAATTAAGCTACATTTAGGACGAGGTTTTACGCAAACTGAAGCTCTTGATAGTTTTAACCCCGTTGCCGTTATAAGTTATCGAACATGGCAAAATGACTTTGCCAGTAAAGAAAACATAATAGGTCAAACACTTAGTGTGGGCGCTCAGCAATTCAAAATTATAGGTGTGGCTGCAGCCAACTTTAAATCGCCTGCACTTATCAAAACAGGGCAGGTCACTGACGTATGGTTGCCGTGGGATTATAATTTAACCTCTGCAGAGGCTAAACCATTTTGGTGGAACCGTTACTCGCGCAGCCATTTTGTGGCTAAATTACCAAGCGATGTAAGCATTGAGCAGGCGAGTAAAAGGTTATCGCAGTATGTGGATGATGTATGGCAACAGCATATTACGACCGAAGCATTCTTTGCAGGTTGGCATATCGAACTTGAGCTAAACACCTTGCAAACAGTAATATTAAAAGAGACACCGCAGAATATTTATTGGCTCATTTTAGCTGTAACGGGGTTGGTTATTATTGCCTGTGTAAACATTAGTAACGTGTTTATTGTAAGAACTGCAGCGCGTAAACACACATTAGCACTGAGTGCGGCGCTGGGCGCAACACGGTTTACTTTGTTTAAACAGTTTTGGCTGGAGGTTGCCTTACTAATAGCCTTAGCAAGTATAATAGGCCTTGCGTTAGCGGCGATTTTTTTAGCAACCTTAAGCGATTTTGCCATGGCAATATTACCGCGCGCCAATGAGCTTTCTATTAATGCAGTATCATTCCTTATCACACTGGTTAGCGGCTTAATATTAACGACGCTGTTCGCTTTTTTATGTACGCGAATAGTAAATTACCAACAACTGATAAGTAGTTTAAAGTCAGCAGGAAAAGGGACGACAGTGCAGGTGGGCAAGCGCGTATGGCAAGGCTTGGTCGCTTTTCAAGTAGCTGTAGCGTGTACATTATTGTTTATTAACTTTTTAGTTTTTAGCGTTAATAAAAGTAATATTGACGAGGCTTTCACACTGCCACTTGAGCAATTAACGAGTTTAAAGGTTAATGTAGCAAGCCATGTAGCGGCTGATAGAGACAAAGCAAATCAGCTATTAGAGCAAGTAGCTAACGAGCTTGCTTTACTGCCAGAGGTTAGGCAAGTAAGTCGTTCATCATCACCTATAAACGATAATTTAATTACTTGGTCATTGGTTGAGGTAGCAAGCAATCAAAACGTATTACCTTATGGTAAATCAGTTGATGAGCAGTATTTTTCATTACTTAAACAACCCGTATTACAAGGACGTGGTTTTACAAACGAGGATACTAAAAGTAATGCGAATGTTATTATTATTAATGATGTACTAGCAGAAAAATTATCAAATGATGGTAATGCATTGGGTATGCATTTGAGTTTTGATATAACTTCAGAGCGCGAAAATGATTTAGTAATAATAGGCATAGTTAAAACAATGCTTATACCGGGGAAAACGTCGCTTGAGCCTAAAGCTTATTTGACTCGTGCTGGTTATAATTCATTTATTATCGAGTTTAAAAATGCTCAGCACTTAACAAAAAATACGCTTAACACCTTATTACAATCTATTGATTCAGGCTTATCAGTTCATCAATTAGCGCCATTAAATGCACAGCGCGATACAGCACTGTTTCGTCAATATGTAGTATCGGCGACAACGCTGATGATCATTGCTGCCACTATTGCCTTAACCAGTATTGGTTTGATAGGTATTATGCGCTACTCAGTGTTATTAAGGCGTGCTGAAATTGGTATTCATTTGTGTGTTGGCGCAAAGCCACTGGCATTGTTTTTGTTAGTATTTAAGCAAAATGGCAGCGCAATCGTAACGGGTATAATACTCAGTATTGCGTTATTGCTGGCTTTACAACAACCACTACAACTGATTGCGGATGGAGTACCGCAAATTATGCAGCTTGGTATGTTATTCATGACTTTATTGTTTGTAATTAGCCTTGGCGCACTGGCGTGTTATTTACCTTTAAGTGCCCAGCTAAAGCGCCCTGCAATTTACGGTGTACAAGGATCACAACAGTAAAGTGTGTAGTTTAGGAGGGACTGATTGAGTAAAAGGCTTAAATCAGCTCCTTCAACTAGCTCTTTTAAAAACACTTTATAAAATTTGGCACGTTGATAAGTTAATAATAATTATAAAGATGGTACGGGCTGAATGTTATTATCTGCAGTCTATACAACTAAAAATGCTACAACAGGGATTTCAGTCAATGATTGCAAAGTTAGATAATGCAAATGAGGCAGTCGCAAAGCAAATTTACACCACCTTTCAACGCTCTTATAAAATAGAAGCTGAATTAATAGGTACGCAGAATTTTCCGCCTTTATCGCGCACTGTTAATGACATACACAATTCGCAAACGCTTTTTTATGGATTTTATGACGATACTCAGCTTGCAGGGGTTATTGAACTGGTAATTATCAATGAGCGATTAGAAATTAATAGCTTAACGGTTGACCCAAAGCATTTTAGAAAAGGCATCGCCGATAAGTTAATCCGCTATGCGTTAACTAACTTTATTGAAACAGCATCAACAGCGATAGTTGAAACCGCAGTAGTTAACGAGCCCGCTATTAAGTTATATAAAAAGCATGACTTTGTTGAGTTTAAAAGATGGACGCCCGAACACGGTATTGAAAAGCTGGCCATGCTTCGAACTGGCATTGTTTGATTCAAAAGCCACAGTGTAAAAAACGTTGTAAATTCAATTTCTTTTCAATTATTAGTTTAACTAGCAAATACTTATCGAAAGGTAACCAACGGTTGTTATTTTGTTATGCCAATCACTTAAGTTTATTTTAAGTTTTACTGTTTACGCTTAACCAACCATATTTAAACATGATTTTTGAAATACAAATTTTATGTTTTAGATCACTAAATACTTAGTAACGATAGGTTACTGTATGTGGAGTATTTAATACGTACAAGGGTAGAGGTTACCTCTTCAAGCTCTCAAAACATAAGAGGTAGGTTGAGACGTTTCATTTTTCGAGAGGCATTATGAATTTAAAAAACACGACAACTCATTACAATACGCTCTCCATTGCTTTGCATTGGCTTATGTTCATATTGATAGTCGCTGTTTACGCAAGTATTGAACTGCGCGAATTATTCGACAAAGGGACTACAACCCGAGATGCCTTTAAAATGTGGCATTTTATGCTTGGTTTATCGGTTTTAGCTTTAGTAAGCGTTAGGCTAATTGCTCGCGTAGTGGGTGGCTCGGCTCCTGATATAAAACCAGAACCAGCTAAGTGGCAAAATAACCTGGCCAAACTAGTGCATGTTATTTTGTATGGTTTCATGTTTGCTATGCCTATTGCTGGATGGTTAATTTTGAGCACGGCAGGCAAACCAATTCCGTTTTTTGGTCTAGAGCTGCCGCCATTGGCCAGTAAAGATTTAGACTTGGCTAAAACCATCAAAGAGCTGCATGAAACCGCAGGGGAAGTTGGTTATTACTTGATTGGATTACATGCCGCCGCCGCCTTATTCCACCATTATGTTTTATCTGATAATACGGTTGCAAGAATGCGTTTGCCGAAAAAATAACAGCGAATAAAAATTTTAAAAAAGGGAGATTCAGTCTCCCTTTTTTAATTTTGCTACTTTCTGTTTGACTTAACGCTATTGCCACTTTGACGAAGTTCGGCTAAAAGTGATCACAGGAAATTGAAATTGACTAAATATAATAGCTAATTAAGTGCTCAAACTGTTGTTTGCGCACATATTCAAGGATATGTGCGGCGCGTGTATATTGTTTTATTTAGTTTTGCTTAAAGATAATAGAAAACTTAGTGATAGTAATACCTTAGCTAATTTGTTAAAACTATATAAAGTAAAAAATGAGCGTGGTCGTAGTAGAAAGATCCGCCCTTCGCGCACTATAAAATTGTTAACTGCACAAGGAGGCTTAGTGCTTAAACTATACAAATTTTCAGATTCAAAGAAAGAATACTGGGAGACATGGGATAACGACGATGGCTCCCATACAGTTCACTGGGGTGAATTGGGCACAACTGGCGAAAGCAAGAATGTAAAAAACTCTCTTTTTAAAAAAGCCGAAAAGGTAATCCAAAAAGAGATTGATAATAAAGTTAGTGACGGGTTCTCACCTAGCGATGATGAGTATATATTGCTCGTTGAATATGCCGTTGATGGATTTGGAACATCTGAAGATTTGGATAAGCGTAACAGACTGATTGACAGATTGAATGAAACTTTAGGTTGGACTGGTTTGGGCCATTGCGATGGTGGCAGCATAGGAAGTGGAACCATGGAGGTATGCAACTATGTTGTCGATTTCGAAGTTGCTAAAAGAGTCATAGAAGCTGATCTCAAGGGAACAGAGTTTGAGAATTATACAAGAATCTATGATGAAGAAGCAGAGTAAAGTGCAGTTAATCGGGTAGCCGGAGGTCTCTAACCTCCAGCCCCCACACCACCCATCATGCGGGTCCGCAATGGGCGGTTCATCTCCCGTAATGAATATTGATCCAAATACCTCTCAGTGACACTAAACCTTTTGACGCTAAATAGTCATTGCCTAGCGCAATGTTAATTCCTTTTGTTTTTGAGCTTCGACAAGGCCCCTTGCTGGTGATACCACATGCTATGGCTAGTCTCTCA
>NZ_JACJEY010000109.1:0-4390 GCF_014164295.1 Pseudoalteromonas sp. SG43-7 | reverse complement strand
GGCGAAATTAAACTCGATAGCCAAGGCAACGCCACCATCATCGCTACCAATATACTCACCCTCGACAGCAACATTGTCACCTTTGATGGGCCAGTTGATTACGATATAGAAAGCCCGCAAACAGCCAGTAGCCCAAGTGCCTCAAGTCCTGCGAGTATTAGCCAAATCACCGCGTTTGATTTAAGTGACAATACGCTATCTGCAGGCGCACTCGCTCAGCTTGAACTTGAATACTTCTACGAGGATGGCTCTGCCATTGAAGGTGTTGACTACCATATTATTGATAATGATGGTGTTGAACACACCGGCACCCTGGCGAATGGCGTAGCAACCTTGGCTAATTTACCACAAGGTAAAAGCCAAGTGACATTGTCAGCAACCACCCAAGCCGATGAGCAACGCCTTATTCAATTGCGCAAAGAATTCAATCAACACCTTACCTCCATGCTTGATGAAATTCGCAGGCAAGCCGCGATTGGGGATGCCATTTTTGAGCAAGAAGACTTTTTTACCCAATGGATGATTGAAACCGGCGCAAGAGCAACGGGTCTGTATCAAGGCGCTAAATCCCTTGTAACGGGTATCGCTGATTTAGTCGTACTAGGGATTGATATCAATATCAGTGTGTATTCGGCCTGTTTTAGAATGATTGACGCCGTTGCAAGTGGTGATAAAAACGCTGTTAAACAAGAACTTGAAACCATTTTAGCCTTTAGCCAAAAAACGACCAGCGCATTATCACAGGCGTTTGAACTATTACTTGCCTTAATGGACGATGCAGACACCCGCAGTGCATTAGCGCGCTTCCCGTATGACTATATTGAAGCGCATTCCTACGTTGATAAACAACGTTTAACCGGTGTTATGGCGTTTGAGATATTATTAGCGCTGTTAACGGGCGGTGCGGGAGCCGCAGCCTCTGCGGCAAGTAAATCCAAGCATCTCGTCAATGCGAATCGCTCATTAGTCGAGATGGCCGACATACTCAAACGCAAGCAACTTAACAAAACCACCTCGCATACCGTGTCGCCTGAGCAACCTAAATTAATTGAGCACATTGACAAACCCGATGCGACATTACAACCAGGTACCAACCGAGGCGTAACCACGCAGGTGTCAGCCAAAGCCCATGCTGACTATTTATTAGAGAATCTTCCCGATGATATTCGTGGCAACTACCGTGCATACACCAATGCAGACGGTAAAGTTATCATACAGCGCATAGATGGGAGTAAACCACCGAAACTGCGTTATGAAAATGGCGCGTTAGTTACTGTATCTGACCAAATCGATGTGTTTAACACCATTTCACAAAAACTAAAAATTAAACACAGCAACTTAGATTCAGCCGCAAGAAAGCGTTTAAAAACATTAGAAACAGCACGTAATAAAGCCGTTGCACAACGTGACGCTGCATTACTGGCAGGCGACGCTAAAGCATTAACAGATGCACAAAAAGCCATGCGATTGGCCAGTGAAGATTTAGGTGAAGAAGCCGCACGCATTTACGTACAACAAAATTACCCTAACGCCAAACCGTTAAACACCAAATTACCCGGTAACGGCAAACAAGGCGAGTTTGACCAAGTGTATGTCATCGAAGATGGTAAAGTCCTTATCATGGAAGCCAAAGGCGGTAATGCAACATGGGGTAGCAGAATAGCTGGAGAGGAACGTGCACAGCAAGGCTCCGCCAAGTACATGGATTCTGTGATTGATAATTATACCGAGCAGATGAAACGCCTCACAAAAGACCCTCGCTATGGTAAAGTCGGCGAAAAAGCCTTTACTAAGCAGGTTGAAGGTATTCAAGATATGTTAGATTCACTAGAAGACGCAAAACTAGATGGAACGCTAGAGTATATTGGCATACAACAAAAAGCCAATGACAATGGACTAATTGACGTTATTGATGTGTCTATTTTTGATATCGGATTTTAAGGAGATTTTTTAGATGATTAAAAGCCATTACAGCTTTGCAAAAGTAAGTTATGAACACATGTGTGAGCGATACAAAAAACACGAAGAAAAAAACATTCCTCGCATCCAAAAAAACCCAAGTTTAGGGCTGCAAACTCAATTTAAACGAAATTTAATTGAATCATTCCCAATGGAAGCCATTGAAAACCCCAATGGTTATCATGCTTGGCTGTACTTGCTACGCGCATCGCAATTAGGCCTCGGTATTTTTCAAAGTAACGCCAATGATGGTCAAGCCTTTCCATTTTTTTATGACGATGAATACCTAGAGGTGGTTGGCAAGAAAAACCCTGAAAATGCAGAGCATCCTGTTTGGCTACTTGCTTTATATGCCGCGATTATCGTACGCAACCAAGACGCCATAGATTTTTTAACCACCATCGACAATGAGGTGTTTGTAAACTCTAATTACGGCAATCAACTCAAACCGTTTGATTATGCCTTAGCTGATTTACTCAAAGGACTGTTCGCCCCAAGCGCCGACTTAGCGCACCTGCTAGAGCAAGCGTATATCACCTCTAACCCGGATGATTACCCTATTGATGAAGCGTATTTGTATGCCAGTCGTCTCAAGTGGCCGTTGGTCTCTGTTATCGAAGCGATTTTCACCGAAAATGGTGAGCAAGCCTACAACAGCACCATGGAAAAAGCTTTATTACTGCACCAAGAATATTACAGTGATGAAGAGCGCATGTGGAATGACCGTGGCGCCATTTCAATACCACTAACCGCAATGGCTGTTATCGCTAAAGAAGTCAAAGGCTATCAGCTCAGCGTTGAAAATGAGTATATTCCTGATTGGTTAATTAATGTAAACCCACCAAAACCAGAATAAACTGAACGTATTAATAATTACTCGCTCTTTAACAACATGGATGTTGGTAGGCTAGGCGCTAATACAGCCGCTGATTAGTGCCCTGCCTTTCATTTTTGCACAAGTAAATTCGAGTCTACGCATTCGTAGCAGCGGGTTTACCCCACGACATAATTCCCCCGCAGCCCACAACGAATTATTATTTGATGATAAAGCCAATGACAGCAACGAATCGATGGAAGGCGCTATTGCAGTGTTCCGACTCTTTACCCAACGAAAGTAGGCAAAGGTGACCCAGTAAAATACTTACGGGAGATAAACTGGCAGGATTTAGGCAAACAAGCCGCCAGTGAAGTCAAAGCGGTAATCAAAGGCTTTAGAGATACCTTGCAAGATATTTCAACCAGCTGGAAATACGACCTCCTACTGCCAGACTCAGCCATTGACGGCATGCAAGCCATGGTCAAACAGCTTGATGAAGTCACCCCAAAAATAGATCAAGGGGTAAAAAACGCCGCAAACGAAATTGGTAATCGCGTAAACAAAGCCCTCGATGAGTTTGAGCCACCGGCAAGCACGGGTATAGTAGGCAAACCGAAGAAAACCGTTGCCAATGAGCTTGAGCCGCCGAAAGGAAATGATTTAAAAGGGACTCAGGGTAAAAACACTCACCCACTTCGATTAAAAATGAACGCTTACAAAGTGCCTTGTTTTAAACCAAGTGATGGCTTAAGGAAAAGAAATAAAGGCGACTTACGCGCTTTAGAGCATAATTACGCAAGGCAGCTTAAGCATCAAGAAAATGGCTTGAATGATTTAACCATTGGTGAATACAGAGAAAACCGCGAGCGATACAAAAAGATGAGGCGCAAAGGTACTGGAACTGCGCAAGATGATTTTAGAGAGGAGTTCCAATCAGATTTATTTGAGTCACTAAAAGAATCATATGAAAAGAAAATGTCTCCAATTAAAGCCAAAACATTAGCCACACAAAGAACAACAGAAATTATGGACAATTTACATGCATTACATGACCCTGACATGGGCGCAGGCGGTTCTGATAGCGTATCGCGTATGGGCGATAAACGAGTTAATGGCTCTTTAGGTCCGCAGTGGGCTAAAGCACCTATAGGGAGTAAAAAAGGGGATAAAACACGCGTGCAATTAATGGATGAGCAAGTTGAAAAAGCATTTAAAAAACATGGCCCAGATGCTAAGTTGAACATTCAACTTGAGCGCTGCCCGTTAAATAAAAAGTAGAGAACCCATGATAGAAACGAATGATGACGATTTAGCCTTTTTTTTAAGCGAGTTTGGCCAACCAACAACAATTGTACCCGCGACTACCGCTGATATAGAAGCGTATCGAGGGAAACTGCCTGACCAGCTACTTGAATACTGGCAAATACTCGGTTTTAGCGGCTTTGCCGATGGTTTATTTTGGCTGACAAATCCAGCGGATTATCAAGACATTCTTGACCGATTTTTAGAAGACACCCCGTTTGAGCAAGATGATATTTATTATGTTATAGCGCGTAATGCCTGGGGCAATTTAAAACTCTACGGTGAGAAAACCGGACATTCTGTGGAAATCAG
>NZ_JACJEY010000108.1:0-4390 GCF_014164295.1 Pseudoalteromonas sp. SG43-7 | reverse complement strand
CCCTATTCTTTCAATTAATGATAGCGCTGTCATTTTATCTTTTATATGATGGAGGTGAATAAATAATAATAAATAACAGATTACGTGGGGGGAAATGCGTAGTCTTAGGGTATACAACGAGGAGAGAGCAATGGATTTTAAAAAGCGAACTTTAGCAAGTTTGATCGCGATAATGCCATTAATGGCGCAGGCGCAGTTTTCGCAAAATGATGTGAATAACTTTGCCAAAGAAACCACCCTGACATTTGCTGTGGTTGATAACTTTCATAATAAAGCCGCTGGTTTTTTAGGGACAATTACACTAAACAACCAATCTGATGTTGCACTTCCTGCAGGTGAAAGTGACTGGCAGTTGTATATTCACTCAGTTCGTAAGATCAGTACTGAGCTAGTTGCGGGTTTAAATATTGAACACGTAAATGGCGATTTACACCGCATTACCCCAACTAAAAACTTTACAGGGTTAGCTTCAGGTAAAAGCTTAGTACTTGAGTTTGACGCTCAAGTTTGGGTGGTTGCTTATTCTGACTTTATGCCACGTGCTTTTTTTGTCTCTGGTGATAATAAACCGGCTATTTTTGCAAATACTGACAGTGAAGATATGACCCAGTTTGTTGCACCGTTTGAGCGTGAAAATCAACTGCGCCGTTATAACGAGCCAAAAGATTTAACGGTATTAGTCACCCCACAAGTGCGTTTTGAGCGTAATCAACAAACGACAAGTCAAGTATCGCAACAAGACGCATTAAAGCGGATCATTCCAAAGCCACAAAAAGTAGAGTTTAATCGCGGTACTGCAACACTTGATAGCAGCTGGCAGATCACTTTCCAAGGTCAGTTAAAGAACGAAGTCATGGTGTTTATGCAAGATTTGCAAGATGACTATGGCCTGACCTTAAAAGCCCAGCCAGATCACATCAAACTAGCAAAAGAAAAACTGATCAGCTTAAAAGTAAATCCACAGTTGGCCGGTGGTAAATCAGAAAGTTACACTCTTGAGATAGATGACGATCGTATTGAAATTGTTGGGAGTGATAATGCCGGTGTATTCTATGCCATGCAGAGCTTACTTAATCTACTCCCGGCAAATAGCCAAGGTATTGTAGACATTCCACAACTTGAGATTGAAGACAGCCCTCGTTATACCTGGCGTGGCATGCACTATGATAATGGCCGCAATTACCACGGCAAAGACGCTATGTTCAAATTAGTTGAGCAAATGGCGCGTTATAAAATGAATAAACTACATTGGCACTTTTCAGAAGATGAAGGTTGGCGCTTAGAAATTCCAGGATTACCAGAGCTAACTGATATTGGTGGTTATCGCTGTTTTGACCTTGAAGAAAAAGAATGTCTGTTAACACAGCTAGGAACCGGACCATTTAAATCGGGCTCAGGTAATGGTTACTTAACTCGTAGTGAGTTTGTTGAATTATTAAAGTTTGCTAAAGACCGCCATATTCAGATTATTCCAGAAATTGAAGGGCCGGGGCATGCTCGCGCATCAATTAAAGCAATGGAAGCACGTTATCATAAGCTTGCCGATGAGGCGCAACGAGTAGCCAAAAATAAGCTTGTTAATAAAAAGAATGCGGGGAAAGAGACTCAGCAAGTCGATATCAGTGCTGCAACCCAGTATTTATTGAGTGATCCAAAAGACACCTCGGTTTATATGACGGTGCAAAACTACAAAGATAACTCGATGAACGTATGTATGGATTCAACCTACGCCTTTTTAGATAAGGTTACCTACGAATTACAACAAATGTACCGCGAAGCCGGTGTGCAATTGACTAACTTGCACTTTGGTGGTGATGAAGTAGGGGCTGGCTCATGGGTTGGCTCGCCAATATGCCAAGCAATGTTTGCCGATCCAAATAATGGTGTTGCCGGTGCCGCAGATCTTAAACCTTACTTTACACAACGTGTGGCCAAGTTACTTGAAAAACGCGGGATTTCGCCTGGTGCATGGGAAGATGGTTTAATGTATGACCAAACAAACCCATTTAAGCGCGACGAGTTTCCAAACAAAACCTTTACAGCAAACGTCTGGGACAATATTTGGGAGTGGGGTGTTGCAGACAGAGCTTATCGCCTTGCCAATGCTGGCTACCAAGTGATTCTATCGCATGGTACACACTTATACTTTGACCACCCTTATGAAGCTCACCCAGAAGAACGTGGGTATTATTGGGCAACTCGCTATACCGATACTAAAAAAGCATTTAATTATATGCCAGACGATGTGTATGCAAATGCCGATTACACCCGAACACGGGAGCCGATAGATAACCTTGAAGCTTTAGTTGGTCGTCCACTACCAAAATTAGAAAAGCCAGAAAACATCTTAGGTATGCAAGGACAAGTTTGGTCTGAAACTATTCGAACCGAAGATCAAGTATTGGCAATGATATTCCCGCGTATTCTGTCTGTTGCTGAGCGTGCATGGCATAAAGCACCATGGGAAGGCGAGCAGGTTGATCGTAAAAGCCAAGAAAAAGGCTGGGCACAATTCTCTGCTGCAGTTGGTTTGAAAGAGCTTAATAAATTGGCCAATGCAGGCATAACTTTACATTTGCCGGTACCCGGTGGCGTGATTAACAATGGTCAGCTTGAGGTTAATACGCCATTTACATATTTAAATACCGAGTATAGTTTAGATAATGGCGCGAGTTGGCAGCAATATACAGCTCCGATCAGTGTTTCTGAACAGCAGTCTGTAGCATTACGTAGTAGCTTAGATAGCAAACTAAAAAGCAGAATTACTCATATAAATTAATATATTAGTAACTAATTACGTTTTGAAAGGGCCATAAAGGCCCTTTTTTGTGTCGTTGTAAAATAAATTGTTACTAGTAATATGGCGGTAATTAACGTAAAGTTTTATGGCAGCGCTGTCATTTTTGTTTCGACATTGTCATTTAAATGTCGCCAAGGTGTTATAAAATACAGCAACGCTAATCGTCGATTTAAGTTTTTTGAACTTAATTGCAATAAATAATTATAACGATAGCTCGCAATAAGAAGAAGTTTTATGGAAGCCACAGTGTCAAAAATAAATAAACAAAGTAATTTTATACCCATGGCCATTGTTGCCACTTTATTTTTTATCCTAGGTTTTGCAACCTGGTTAAATGGTTCACTAATGCCATACTTAAAACAAGTATTACAGCTGAGTCCATTTCAAGCCTCACTGATTTTATTCTCGTTTTATATAGCGGTGACGTTTACTGCTGTACCGTCGGCGATGATCATTCGTAAAGTCGGTTATAAAAATGGTATGGCACTCGGTATGGCAACCATGATGGTGGCAGGTTTATTATTTATTCCAGCTGCAAAAACTCAAGTGTTTGTGCTGTTTTTATTTGCGCAGTTGGTTATGGGGGCAGGACAAACCTTGCTGCAAACTGCAGTTAACCCGTATGTTGTTCGGATTGGGCCTGAGGAATCGGCCGCAGCACGTGTCAGCATCATGGGGATATTGAATAAAGGCGCTGGCGTAATTGCGCCAATCGTATTTACAGCATTAATTCTAAGCGATTTTACTGGCCTTGTTGGTAAAGATTTATCACAAGCTGAAATTGACTCAATGGCAAATAGCCTTATCTATCCATACTTAGGCATGGCTTTATTTATTGGTGCATTGGCATTTGCAGTGACAAAAATGCCATTACCAGAGCTTATTGATGATGAGGAGCAAGGTGCTAAAGGACAATTAAAAGAAGCACTTTCTCACCCAAGCCTAGCATTAGGAGTGGTTGCATTATTCGTTTATGTAGCCGTGGAGGTGATTGCAGGCGATACCATTGGTACTTTTGCATTGTCGCTAGGTATTGAAAAATATAGTGTCATGACCTCTTATACAATGAGCTGCATGGTGTTAGGTTATATAGTTGGTATTGTGCTTATTCCGCGTGTTATTTCGCAGCAAGCAGCGCTAAGTGTGTCTGCAATTTTAGGCTGTGTATTAACACTTACCGTGGTATTTAGCGATACTAGTTCAGTTGTGATCGCAACAGCGCTTGGTTTAGAAGTGCAATTACCAGATACACTATTGATGATAGCTGTGTTAGGATTTGCTAATGCTATTGTATGGCCTGCGGTATGGCCGTTAGCGTTGTCTGGGTTAGGTAAATTAACCAGTGTTGGTTCTGGCCTGCTTGTAATGGGCATCGCCGGTGGTGCATTTGGTCCTCTATTTTGGGGTCTAGCAAGTGGTGGTGTGGATTCTGCCGCGGCCCAGCAGGGCGCTTATATCGTAATGTTACCTTGTTATTTATTCATTCTTTTCTATGCTGTAAAAGGGCACAAGATGAAAAGCTGGAAGTAAGATTAAAGTTCAAAATTTAAAGTTAAAAGTTTAGCTTTTTTGAACCTTGATACTATAACC
>NZ_JACJEY010000107.1:0-4440 GCF_014164295.1 Pseudoalteromonas sp. SG43-7 | reverse complement strand
AGGTTTTGTACCTAGCGAGCTACGCCAAGCATTTTCTGATCTAAACCGTAATATCATTAGCCAGCTTGGGCAACTCAATCCTATCGCTCAATATATGAGTAAAATGTGCAGCGAGTACAAAACAGCGTTGAGTATGTTTTAACACCTTTCTTATGTATTATTAACGTTAAACTTCATTGCTTATTATGTTAAATTCTAATTAAACTTAAAATTTTTTTGCAGTTGGTGTTGTTTTATTGTTTCTATTCACAATAGCTATGCAAAATACACCTCTTTTAGGAAATTAAGGTTTGTAACGCTATCTCTATATATGCCTCAATGTATGCTACTGAGTTTTATCATTAAAGATAACATTAACATGTAAGTATGTTGTTTTTATTGTAGGTTAACCCTCGCGTTTTAATTTACAAAATAACAATGAACATGAGGTTGTGTACGGTTTGTTAATTTATTTTGTGGTTGACATTAATTTAACTTTTTACTGTTTTTATTGTTTTTTTTATTGTTGTTTTGTTTTGTAAATGTTAAATATATATACCCCAATTATTAATGGGGTATATAAATAATAACATTTAGGGATTCAATAATGATACAAGTGAACAAATTATTTAAAAAAGCTGCAGTTTGCGCAGCAATTTGCTCTTCATTAACTTTTTACAGTGCAACTGCATTAGCAGGAAACGTTGATGGTGCGATTAAAGGGGTTGTAACTCAACAATCAAGTTCAGCGCCTATTGCTGGGGCAACTGTTACTATTTCTAACAAAGAAAATGGTTATGTTAAACAGTTGATTGTAGATTCTAAGGGGCAATTTAACTTAGGTTCAATTCCAATCGGTAATTATGATATTAAAATAGAAAAAGATGGCTATCAGACATCTGTGTTAAATGATGTAAATATTGCAATTGGTAAGTCTTCGTCTCTTGAAATTAATATGGTTGCAGGTGACTTCGAAGTTATTTCTGTGACTGGTAGCCGAATTGCACGTGTTGACGTTACAAACTCAGAAGCATCATTTAATATTTCCGCAGATGAATTATCGCGCTTACCTGTTGCTCAAGATATTACATCTGTTGCAATGCTATCTCCCGGCGTAAATTTAGGTGATGCACGGTTTTCAGATGCTAAAGGTAGTTCATTAGGTAGTTTTGGCGGTGCTTCTCAAGCTGAAAATGTTTATTATGTAAATGGTCTTAATATGACCAATTTCCGCAATGGTGTTGGCGGGTCTACTATTCCATTTTTGGCTTATGACTCTTTCCAGATTAAAACAGGTGGTTACTCAGCTGAATTTGGACGCTCTACTGGTGGTGTTGTTAGCTCTGTAACAAAAAGTGGCTCTAACGAGTTCCATTTTGGTTTACAGCATACACAAAATCTTGATTCGCTCTATGGGAAACGTCCAAACTCTTATTATTTAGCTGATGATTGTAGCTATAAAGCTGAAAATGGTGACGTTGTTGAAGATTGTGCCAACCGAATTGGTGATATTATTACCGATAATAGTGGTGATTCAAGAGAGTCAAGAAAAACAGATCTTTTTGCAAGTGGTGCGTTAATTGAAGATACTTTATTTTTCTATGGTCTATATGAATTTAGAGAGACAAATTACGATGACATCCAAACTCGTGGGACAACATTATTAAATCGTAATGATGACGACCCTTATTATTTAGCCCGTCTTGACTGGAACATCAATGAAGACCATACCTTGATGGGATGGATTTTCAAAGATGAAACAACTGAAAATTCGACAACATATGATAGGGATGAAAATGGTGTTTTAGATACAGAAAACACTTCATCATCTAGTTCATTAACTGGAGGCACTAGTTGGTCAATACGTTATAATGGTAATATTACGGATTATTTTTCAGTGTCTGCTATGGCGGGTAAAGTTGAATTTAATGATACAACCCGTTCAGATGGTGCAGATTGTCCTGCAATCATTGATGCTCAAAATGGACAAAATCTTGGTTGTTGGGATCCTTCAGCATTTCAAATATCAACAAATAGTGACGAACGTAAGCAATATAGAATTGATTTTGAATGGCTAGTAGCTGATGATCATCAGTTACGTTTTGGTTATGATGCAGAGAAAAACACTTCAACTAGTGAAGTAGAGCTTTCTGGTGGAATTTATTACCGATATATTGGTTATGATGCCGGTGCGATTTTACCAAATGGTTATGAGATTCAAGATTCAGGCCGGTATGTTCGTGTACGTAATTACAATGTTGGCGGTGAGTTTGACATCAATAACGAAGCATTTTATATCGAAGATACTTGGAATATAACCGACCGCCTAACTGCAACTATTGGTTTCCGTTGGGATAGCTTTGAAAATCTTAATGCAAGTGGTGATACATTTGTTAAAATAGACAATCAATTTGCACCGCGCTTAGGGTTAGCTTATGATCTGTTTGGTGATGGCGAGCACAAAGTATTTGCTAATGCCGGACGTTACTTTTTACCTGTTGCTTCAAACACTAATGTTCGCTTAGCTGGTGCAGAGTTATATACTCATGATTACTACACAATACAAAGTGAAGGTACTGACGGTGTTCCTGTTTTAGGAGATAAACTAGGTGATACTGACGTAATTGGAGATGGAACGACTCCAAGTCCTGTAAGTGTTCGCGATAGTGGCTTAGCCCCAATGTATCAAGATGAGCTTATCTTAGGGTATCAAGGTATGATAAACGATGATTGGTCTTTTGGTGTTAAGTATACACGTCGTGAAGTTCAAAGTATTATTGATGATGGTAGTATGATTGAAGCATTTAAAAGTATTGGTTTAGAGGGGGCTGCAGCTAATCATTTCTTACTATTTAATCCTGGCGAAAGCGTATCATTCCAGTATGATTATAATGGCGATGGAACTCTTGAGGATTATAACTTTAGTGCTGAACAATTAGGTTACCCAGACGCTAAGCGTAGTTATAACTCAGTTGACTTGATGTTAGAAAGAGCATGGGATGGTGTGTGGATGTTTAACGCAACTTATACATGGGCTCAAAGCTACGGCAACGCAGAAGGTTATGTTAAATCAGATAATGGTCAAGATGATGCTGGCCTAACAACTGATTGGGATTACCCTTATCTAATGGATGGTGCTAATGGTTATCTACCTAATGACCGTCGTCATGCATTAAAACTATTTGGTTCTTATTCTGTTACTGATAATTTATTAGTTGGCGTAAATGCAAATATTACTTCAGGCCGTCCACGTAACGCGTTAGGTGCTGGGTATGCACCTGATCAATCTCAATATCAATATGGCGATACTTACTATGTAGGTGATACTAAATTTTCGCGCGGTAGCTTTGGTCGTACGCCTTGGACATCAACCATTAATGCTAATGTTAAATATGATTTAAGCAGTTTTGCAGCGTTTGATTCAGCATATGTTGCTCTTAATGTTTATAACTTATTTGATGCTTCAAATGTAACTACGTATGAAGAACTTGCAGAAGAGGACGCAGCATTTAACTCTAATGCAAAATTTGGCAGTGCTTTATACTTCCAATCTCCACGTCGAGTTGAAGTTGTATTTAATATGATGTTTTAGTGATTAATCTAAATAAAATTAACATTTGATAACAAGCACTATACTTACTGTATAGTGCTTTTTCGTTAACTCAAAGTTTAGAAATAGGTTCCGATATGAGAAATTTAAATTTAATGGTGTTATTAGTTTTATTAATTTCTTTGGTGGCTTGTGTAAGTTTGCCAATTAAGAAGGATATTAGAGAAGGACATTTTAGATTAAAGAATTTTCAGTTTGAGCAAGGAAAAAAACGGGAGTATGTTTATCTAATGTGTAATAGTAAATCGCCATCTCAATGGGTCACTGCAAGACAATATGAAGCGGGACGTCATATACTATGGGTTAAAGCTTCTATAGGCAGTAGAGATTTTTCGTCCGCCGAAAGAAATGCATTTGTAAAGTTTGAAGTAGATCTAGAGTCTGGTAAAGATTATCAACTCAATAGAGAGATTGTTGGTGACAGTATTATTATTTGGATAGCAGAAGGGAACGGCTCAAATATTAATATTTTAGAGAAATTAACATCACCGTTAACGCGTCCATTAGTTATAGAAGAGCGCTTGAGGAAAGACCAGTGTTTAGAAGGTACAATTTAAAGTTAAACAGTAATTAAATTATTTATATTTGGGCTAAATTAGCCTATCCTCTAGGCTCATTCATCAGTGAGCTTAAAGCATGATAGATAAGGCGTTATTACTTAAAACTCGCGAGTTATCAGATCGATTAATCGCCCTACAAACCCCGATCCGTATCTTAGATGCGATAAATTGGGATAAAAGCATAAAAGAAGAGTTTTTTAGACAAAAATGTCAAAAAAATCCACTGGTTGATAAAGCCTATTATCAGCAACGGGATCTAGGTTTTGTACCTAGCGAGCTACGCCAAGCATT
>NZ_JACJEY010000106.1:0-4907 GCF_014164295.1 Pseudoalteromonas sp. SG43-7 | reverse complement strand
TGCTGCCGCTGATGCCGCTGCTGATGCTGCCGCTGATGCTGCTGCTGATGCTGCCGCAGAAGGTGGCTTGAACGCGGCATCTTCATCTAGGCTGAAAAACCTAGCTCTAATTCTAGCTGGAACAGCACTAGAGAAAGCAAATGAAGCAATTGCTAATGCATTGAAAAACAGTAACAAACCCAGTAGTGAATCAACTCCATCTACATATTGGAGTGCCCTTAAGACAGAAATGCTAAAAACGTACCCATGTGATGCTGCCGCTTCTAGTGATTGCCCTAAAGTAAACAACGCGAATCAGCGTGATGCTCAGGAATACATGGTTTTGTCTTATGCTCAAAACTTGGGTAAAAAAGACAATAATGCTGTAGATGCGGTGACTTTTGAAAAGAGCTGGGATGCGGGAAATCAAAAAGCGCTTAAAAGTGGTCTTAGCAACGTAACAAATACTGCGGGAATTCCAAGTATGCTTGATTACATGGGCAGCTTTGATATCTCAGGTAGCCCCTCTGCAGCAGTGGCTGTAATTGCTGAAGCTAATGTTTTCAATAGTGTAGCCAGCTTTGAGTTTACCTAAATAAGCCATCTAGCGAGCGAAAGACAAAATGGATTCTAATCTATATCAATATCTACAAGATGGCAAAGTGCTGATGGGGTTTCCCTCTATGAGCGTACGCCTGATAGAACATGATAAAATGTCTGAGCTTGCTACGGAGTCTACCTTTGGCAGCGACGCTATTAATAAGGTAGGCTCTATTAGCAAGTTGATTACAGCAATCGCTGTGCTTATTTTATGTGATAATCAACAGCTAGAACTCGACGCGCCTGCAACAAAGTACTTATCTTACCTAAAAAAAACCCACTGGGCTCAAAGTCAAAAATCACCAGTGACCGTAAAAGATCTGTTGATGCATACAGCAGGTTTACCTAGAGGTGCTTTTATTGGTTCTTCCCCAAGTGAAGAAGAAATAGCAGCAACCTTAAACAATAGAGACCTCATGTCACTTGGAAAACGTGACAGTAACCCGATTAAATATTCAAACTTGGGCTTTGTTTTATTAGGCCAAATTATTGAGCTGGTTACTCAGACGCCTTATACGCTTTTTGTTAAAAAAACCATCTTTTTGCCGCTAGATATGAAAAGTACAGGCTTCGGCGTACCTGAACCTGATTTGATATTTGCTAGGCCACATCAGCTGTCCTGCTTTACTAAGGCCAGTAAGTCACCGTTTACATGTGAACCAATGCCCTTAATTAGTACGCCGCCGTCATCGTCAGATATGCATTCTAATACGCGTGACATCATGCAGCTACTTCAATGCTTAATTACAGGTGGAAGATGCAATGGAACAAAGTTATTAACTGAAATCAGTCTCAATTTACTGTTTACTAGCCACAACTCTATTGACAATGGCATTTCTCGGGGTATGGGGTTACTGTTTGCTAGCTCAAAGCTGGGAAATTTAGTATTTGAAGCAGCTGAACACTTAGGCCATAGCTGTGTAATTTATATGGTGCCAGAAAAAGGCTTTGCATTGGTCGCTATAGTCAATAGAGCCTCAGCTGGAGATGAACTGTTTCACATAATAAATGAATTTGCCAGTCATTACTTAACACGAAATACAGACGTAAAGCTAAGTCACTCCCCTGCAGATAAAAACGCTTTAGTAGGTGAGTATTTCGATCACCAAGGTACCACATTAAAAATTGTACTAAAAGAAGGCGAGTTAAAAGCGGCTGTTGGCACTGACGTTTTGTCTCGAGTTATCGCTAAAGGTCAGCGAGGGTTAATTACAGAAAATGGTAGATTGGCAAAATACCCTTGGTCTATCCAAACGTCCGGTGGCACTACTTGGATTAACGCTGGGCCTCATCAGTTTTGCCAAAGTACACACACCGCCTTTGAGCGCCATTCTGGCAAAAACTATGACGCGTTAGTGGGTGTATATAGCAATAATCAAGTTGGTCGCATCGCTATCTATAGTCGAGGTGGTCAGTTATACGTCGCTTACTCCCCGTGGAAAGAAGCACTCCTGAAGAATGTTAAAGGAACTCTATTTAGACAAGTCGGAGGGCCTTTTCCCTCAGAGCTCGTAAAGTTCTCTACCACATTGCAGCAACTGACTCTATCTGATCATTCATTCTTAAAAACAACTGAGGTTTACTAGTGGCATACTACATTGAACTATTTATACATGGGTTAACTAACCTGTTTATTATAGTAATTTTGTTTTGGTTTTTTTTCTGGGATTGTGAACGACACAATGCCATACGACGTTATTTCATCCCTAAAGTGTACCGGCCATTCGCTTGGATAGGCTTAAATGTTGAGTGGACTATGTTTACACCAGACCCCCCCATGAGAGACATGTGGCCAATGGTAGTTTTCACCCACGAAGACGGTTCAAAATCGAACTGGGAACCAATCCCTTATAACGAACTAAAAATTTGGGAAAAACTAAAGTATAAAAAAGTTTTGAAGTTTTATTTTCAAGTCACTGCAAACAAGGCTGACAAACAAATAAAACGCGATTTTATTGAATATATACAACGCACTTACAAAAGCAGGGTCAAACGGACCAAAATAGAGCTTTTCCGCATCGTTCACGACACACCTCCAATTGAAGCGCAGAGTGAAATTTTGGAGGCTAAAAAAGAGCTAATATTTACTTTTCATCCATACCTTGGTGAGGACTAAACATGCCTATTGAAACTTTACTTGAAGCGTGGAACAATTTTTTCTTTGCTCCAATCTCTGTTTATCCGATCGCGGTATTTCGCATTATTTTTGGCTGCGTGTTATTGACTGATGCCATATATTTGCAAAACCGAGCAGAGCTTTATTTGGGGCCAGCAGGCCTGACTGAATATAATAGATATGTTAAACGAGCAGGTGGCGTATCAATGTCTTTGTTCTTATATTTACCGGGAACAATGAGGTCTGCACAGCTCATTATGGCTGTTCACCTCACTGCCATCATCATGTTGATTATAGGTTTTTTAACACCGCTGAGTGCCGTACTCGCATATATTACCACGCGTTCAATTGTAAGTCGTACCGATCATTTAACGAATGGAGGCGATGCAGTGGCAAAAGTGATGTGTTTCTTGCTTATTTTTACACCATGCGGAAATACGCTGTCACTCGATGCTCTGCTATTTAATCTACCCGAAAACTTAAATAACTCTCCTGCCGAGCAGGCTCCTTGGGCACAAAGATTGATGCAGATCCAGCTGTGTTTTATATACTTCAATACCATGTATTGGAAATTGAAAGGTAAAACTTGGCGAGAAGGTACAGCTATTTATTACGCTGTGTCCAATGATATGTATCGACTGTTTAAGTTTCCTAACTTTTTACTCAAGAAATCTTTGGTTCAGATAATGACCTGGGGAGTTCTTATCTTTGAGCTATTACTGGCACCTGGTCTATGGATCACAGAGTTGAGTCCTTGGTTTGTCGGCGGAGCGATGTTAATGCATTTGAGCTTTATGATTTTCCTGAATATCCACCTATTCAGTCTGTATATGATGTCTGTACTTATATTGTTTATTAGCCCCGCAGTCATAACATCTGCAATAAGCTTAATAACATGACTAAATTGAAAGCTTGGTCTCACAGGGAGTCACCTGAAGTGCCTAAATTTAAAGATTCTGGCTGCATAGTTTTTGTTGATGGGACCTGTGGTGCATGCTCTAAAGGCGCCCGCCTGATTGCCAAACTTGACAAAGATGAGGAGTTTCTGATTTGCCCAGTTGGTAGCCTACTTGGAAGTAGTGTTTTACGCCACTACGGACTATCTCCTGATAATCCTGAAAGTTGGTTATATCTAGAAAATGGTAAACCCTACTATTCAATGGAAGCGATTATCAAAGTGGGTGAGCGGCTTGGCGGGTTAGGGAGTTTATTGACAGTTTTGAGGATATTACCTATTTCGATGCAAAATAAACTTTACAGATGGATAGCCAAAAATCGCTATCGCATGATGGGAAGGACTGATATTTGCACAATCACAGACCCAGCCTTGCAGAAGAGGATAATCGAGTAGCTCAATTGCATCAACCTGCTTTCTTAGACTATGTTAATTAAGTTGGACGCTCCTCCCTTTGATCGGATTAATCTAAAGACAGAACTTCATTAGAGATATTGGAGTTTCTATTTGAACCTTAGCTATAAATTATATTATGCTAAGATTTTCTTAGTATCTAACCTATAATTGTACTAAGGATATTTCATAGGTTGGATCTTAAGAAAACTTGAAGTTGAACTCTGTTAATGATCAAATAGTTACGCCAATAAAAACATGACCAAAAACAGAGTTCACATGCAGATTAACCAAGTTTCAAATCAATTAAAAGCCCTTATCTCAGAAAAACACCTCATTGAGCTTGCAAAAACCTCCGGATTTCAAGTTCGACACCGTTGCCTGTCGATCGTTTCTCTGCTCAAAGCTGTGTTCAAAAGCTTATCTTGCCTGCAAGACGCTAACTTGTCAGATATCCATCAGAACCTGCGAACGCAGGCCAATTGCACGATAAGTTATAAACCTTTTCATAATCAAATTCGAAAACCTGCCTTGACTGAGCTAGTCCGTGAACTCGTTATTCAAGCGATGTCTAAATTGACTGTAAACACGCTGGATAAAACCTTTTTTACCCAGCGAGGAATATTGCGAGTGTTATTGCAAGATGGCTCTTCATTTGCTCTACATGATGAATTAGCTCCGGTTTTTGCTGGTCGCTTTACTGCGATAAGTCCTGCCGCAATTGAGTTACATCTTACTTATTGTTACCAGCAATGCAAAAATGATCCACTTCAACAATTGAAATCTGATCCAGTTAACTTAACACTGGTGCTTTTGGATAAGCACCATGATTTCAAAAGAAGAGTTCATGAAAATAAAAGTCTT
>NZ_JACJEY010000105.1:2986-5061 GCF_014164295.1 Pseudoalteromonas sp. SG43-7 | reverse complement strand
AATTTGGCATATTCAAGTTTTTGTTGTGCACTGAGTGTTACTTTTGATTTTCTGGTCATAGTGATACCTTTTGGGTTTAGCTCATTTTACGCTATAAACCTGTCCAGTTTCATTAGACCATTACATGGGGCGACGGCAGCTTTTTATTGAAGGAATGGCAAACGACTAGGCTGTATAGAGCCTGCATTCCTTTAAATAAACAGCGGAATATTACAGTCAATAAAGGCATGAACAAACTGACCTTGAGAGGACAAACGAAAGTGAATGCGCAATGGAAACCGTACTGCCTTGTTCATAACATAGAAAAGCTGCAAAACAGGCTGCATTAAAAAAGAGGAGCCCTTTTAAGCCGAAATATAGTGACTTAAGCACCTGTAATTCCCTCTAAAACAGCCATTAAAACAACCGTACATTCTCTTTTTCTATTTTAAGTAAACTAGCGATAACTGATTGAACCAAAATAGGAACTCGGCTATGGTTGATTCATCAATTAAAATAAATTTAAACGAGTTAATCTACAGGCTCGTTAGCCTTTATGAGAAAAATCATGAAATGGTCTCAACTAAAGAAACGGATTGAAGAAAATTTTGCTGAATCAGTCAGCGGCAGAATTGAAGTATTTACTACCGCTTACAGACGCCAGGACGAAATAGCCAGAAGCTGGGTTGTTATAGATGGGAAACAGAAAGTTAGCCTGACAGATGTTCATGCAATTTGGGAACATGGCGCTTATTTTCATGAGCTTACTCCTACAGATTGCCTAACTCACCCAGAGATAGATGATGCAAAGCGAACAGAGAACAATCTTCATGAAGTAGGTGAGTTCAGCAGTTATGACTTTAAAACAATGTGCTTTGAGTCATTAAGTATCTCTGCATATGATTACATAAAAGCAAAACATCCTTTACTTAGGGTAATTGGCGTTCTTCATCGAAAATTGGGAGTTGCCAAAGCGAAAGAATTACAAAACGATCCTCACCCAATGGTCGCATATTTTGCTAAATTCCGTGTGCAGTCAGAGTTGGCTAACAAACAAAGGCAGCCGACGCGTACCGCGCAGCTGCTTTGAGCGTTATACGCAAACTATATGAAGTTTAGTGCTGACGATTACAACATTTTAAGTTACGTCCTTAAAAAGAACTTAATGTCTTAAAATAAAAGGGGTCAAATCTTGACTTCAGACATCAAAGGTCTAGATTTATAGTTTACTATTCATTGAGTGAATTACTATGTCTAGGCCGCTGCGAATAGAGTATGAAAATGCGTTTTATCATGTAATGAATCGAGGGAGAGGGCGCGAAAATATCTTTTTAAGTGATAACGACTTTAAGTATTTTTTACATTGCATTGAGCAAGCAAGTATTCGCTTTAATATTGAAGTGCATTCATATTGTTTAATGACCAATCATTACCACCTGCTAATCAAAACCCCTGATGCAAATTTAGGCCGAGCCATGAAGCATATTAATGGCCTTTACACCCAATACTTTAATAGAGTACATAACACCGATGGTGCGCTGTTTAGAGGGCGCTACAAAGCGGTGCTGGTGGATGCTGATAACTATTTATTGCATGTCAGTCGGTATATTCATCGTAACCCAATTGAAACGAAAATACCGTTGGTAGAAGAGCTTGCTAAGTATAAATGGTCTAGTTATCCAGCTTTCATTAAAAGGGGAGCGACGCCTAAATGGCTAGTGCGAGGCTTTATATTTTCGCTGCAAGGCAAAAAGCGTAAATATGCTGCTTATAAGCAATTTGTTGAATATGAAAACAATAAAGAAATAAGCGCTTTTTATAGTGCTAAAAAGTTATTGTCGGTTTTGGGTTGTGAGGACTTTATTGAAAACATAAAAGACTATATTGCTAAATCAGATAGCGAAAGAAAGCTTGTTAGTAAAAAACGCTCAGCAGATGATGTTATAGCTTACTTAGCTAAACACTTTAATGTTGAAGTTGATGAGATTATAACGGTTAAAAAGGGGCGAAAAGAGAAAAATTTACCACGCTGGTTTGCTATAAAATTATGCCAAGATTTAACGGGATTAAATTTGCAGGCATTAGCAGATGTTTTT
>NZ_JACJEY010000105.1:0-2886 GCF_014164295.1 Pseudoalteromonas sp. SG43-7 | reverse complement strand
CTATTCGGCGATATCAAAAACTGTCGGTAGATTAAATGCATTAATGATTGAAGATAAGAAGGTTGAATTGCAATTAGAAAAACTTCGAGATTGTTTGATGTCTGAAGTCAAGATTTGACCCCTTTTGGTTCTATTCGGCGATATCAAAAACTGTCGGTAGATTAAATGCATTAATGATTGAAGATAAGAAGGTTGAATTGCAATTAGAAAAACTTCGAGATTGTTTGATGTCTGAAGTCAAGATTTGACCCCTTTTGGTTTTTTGGCATCTTTTAGATAAGGTCGAATGTCTGTAAATTGTTTATTTATCTAAACCTTAAAAGCATAGTAGAACTGTGGTATTTTAACGGTCGAAAATTTCAGAAGGTGTATAAATAGTGAAGTTGTGGCTTAAGGATGATTTGGACTCAAAAAAAACGCTTATTCAAAGAGCGATGCTATTTTCTGTGGTCACCTTAGTAATATTATTCTTGTTTCAACCTTTTGGCACGCACAGCGATACTATTTCCTATAAATATCTGCGTCTGTCTGGTTATGGTTTAGTGACTTTTTGTGCTTTATTGCTGGCTGGGTTCATAGAGATATTATTAAGCCGTAGACGGTTAAATAGCCACATTAGAAAAGGCCTTATTGCTACTTTGTATATTGGCTTTGTAGCGGTATTTAATCACAGTTATTTTGTGGTGGCCATATTAGGTGTTTGGCATTGGCAGAATCAATTGTTGTTTGTTTTTTATATTTTAGCCATTGGTTTGTTTCCGATTATTTTTATGTTTTTAGTTAATCGACATTCAGTTGCTATTACTCAGTCTCAGCCAATTGCCCTTGAGTCAAGCCAAGCGAAAAACGCTACGCTAACCTTAGAAAAACAAATAACCTTAAGAGGTGACAATAAAGATGACATTGTACAAGTCAGTTTGTCGCAGATTTTATTTATCAAATCTGCGGATAATTATTGTGAGCTTGGTATGCTCGAAGATGAAAATTGCAGTCGTAAGTTATTGCGCGGCTCGTTAACCAAATTGTTAAAACAGCTTCCAGCTGACGCTCAGGTGGTACGTTGTCATAGATCTTATGCAGTAAATCTTGGTTTAGTTAAGTTATGGCAAGGTAACGCCGGTGGTTTGCAATTGACTATGCAGGCTGGCGATTTGGTAGTGCCCGTCTCTAGAACCTATGTAGAAGCAACAAAAAAGGCCTTGTCATTCGCCCCTAAGGCTTGTTAATCACCGCAAATTTTTGTCACTAAACCCTAAATAATCAGCTTTAGCCCTAACTCATCGCCATGATGAATTGGGCTTGGCATGCTTAGCTCGAATTTTGAATTTCTTACTAAGCAGGTAACTATGAATCACACAATCAAATCACTAATATTATTAACCACCTTTATGTTCTGTCACTATTTTATGCGTGATTTTTGGGGCGAGAGTTGGAGCGAAGTATTACTTAACCTAGATCAACAAACTTATCTTTTACACACCTTGGCGAAATATCTATTTATCTACGGGCCACTTGTCTTAGTGGCGGTCTTATTATTTAAACAACACCCTTGGTATGACGTAATAGGTGTAAACGTGTCTGGCAGTCAGCACTACTTATTGGCAGCTGTAGCTTGTTGTTTGCCTATGACCTTAGGGTATGCATTCTTAAGTACCGAATTAGACCTCTCACTGCCTGGCATTATTACCGGCTCAGTATATGCTGGGTTGTTTGAAGAAATTATCTTTAGGGCAGCGTTATTTGGGGTGTTATTTCACTTTTGTCGTTGGGGATTTATTCCTGCCGCATTAATTAGCTCGGTTATTTTTGGTCTAGGGCATATTTACCAAGGGCATGATGTTATGTCTGTTGTTATGGCGCTAACCATCACAACTATCGCTGGAACATGGTTTGCGTGGTTATATTGTGAATGTGGATACCGCATTTGGTTTCCTATGTTTATGCATATTTTCATGAATGCAGCTTACGGTATATTTGGCATGTCAGGCGGCGCCGCTGGTGACCTAGAAGGCAACCTTTTCAAGGCCACTGCCATTATTCTAAGTATAATTTATGTGCATATACTGGTGCGTAAAGGGAAAACACGGGAAATAGCCTTTAAAACACTATGGCGCAACAATGGCGATGTTAATTCACAACCTCAATCAGAACTAACCACTCAAAACAGCTACTAGGAGAACCACTATGTTTGAATTATTTTTAGTTATGCTAGCCCTTACCTCACCGATTTTAATTATCATCTTTGTGCGTAATTATTTTAATTACAAATCTGAGGTCAATCAGAAGATATTAGCGCTGCAAAAAGACACAGATACCGAAGCGGTGAATAACATGCAGAAAAGGGTAGAGCAGCTGGCTAAAAGAGTGATAGTGCTTGAAAAAATAGTCACCGATAGCAAGTTTGAGTTGGGGCAGGAAATCAGCCAATTGTGATTGATGTAACAGACAACAATAAACGGCTCATGTTGAGCCGTTTTTTTGTTTAATAATTTAGTAACCTGGAGGAGCGCTATCTAACAAATAAACTTAGTTTCACGTTACAAAGTTTTATGGTCGGCTAATAGATAATGAGACATGCAAGATTTGCTTGCTGACAGTCGCAAAAACGGCAAGAGCGGCCGTACGTCATTCAGAACCATACGAGAACATTGTGCCAATGCCCGTCATTCGAAGTCACGTCAGTTAAACTGATTTTGCGATAAATTGTCAGTCTAGTTCGCATCTTAAAAGGGAAACTAACGCCCAAAACGGTCATAAACATTTATCACCTGACCGTTGAAAAAACAAACATAATGGACTTTGCCGCTAAGCTTGTAGTGTTTTTTAAAGCCAAAATCTTTAATTAAAAGCCAGAGGGGTCAAGCCCGAGGGGTCAAGCCAGAGGGG
>NZ_JACJEY010000104.1:0-5147 GCF_014164295.1 Pseudoalteromonas sp. SG43-7 | reverse complement strand
GGTTCTAGGTTCTAGGTTCTTCAATACAGTTGCAAACTAAATATACATGGTAAACTTTTCCTAGCGCCTATTTCTTCCTAGCGCCAAAAACCTTTATTTTTTACCATGCCTCGCTAGTCGCTCTAGCTTTTCTTTTAGTGACGGTGGTGCGCTTTGTGCAATCGCATTAAGGTAATCAGCGGTTTGTTCACTCATAGCTAATTTATTCGCGGGAGTGGCGTTAGCTGTTTTTAACGCATTATTTGGACTTAATCGTTGGCTGGCTTGTGGGTTAGCGGTAATTTTGATTTGCCCAAGTTCTGCCATACCGGCACTACGAAAGTGTGACAGCATATCCATTTTTAAGTAGTTTAAACGCAGTGCTATAGGTGCAGATACCGCCTCAATCATCAGCGTACCATCGCGATAATTACTAACGCGACATTTTCCACCTAAATTAGCGCCCAAAAATTCACTTAACAAAGTTTGTTGTTTATCTAATGCTTGGCTTTTACCTGCATACGACGACAATCGACCACTCAGGCCAGCCATAATATCGTTTAAAGGTTTTGGCGCGAACCTATCTTTAGCCATGCAAAACACCAAAAGTTACATTGAAGAGACTGAGTTTAATTGAATGCAAAGGTTAAAGCTACCTCGAGAAATGAAAGATACAGGGTAATAGGTGCTAGGTATTAGGTTAAAGGTTAAAGGCAGAGATTAGCTACACCTGAAATCTAATGACTGATGGTTCAATACAACCGCGCGGCATAAAGCCGCGCCTACGTTTTAAAACATAGGAGCTAGGTTTTTAGTCACTTCCCTAGCACCTAGTACCTTTGTCTTCCTAGCACCTTTAACCTTTTCGCGGTGGCAAGCCACCCGCCTACAAGTAATTAATTAAACATCAAAGTACAACTTAACTCCGTAGGCGTTAAGCTTGCTGACGCACAAACTCCGATACAAAATTGAACATCGCGGTGGCAAGCCACTAGCCTACAAGTGATTTAACATCGAGGCAAACTTTAACACCGTAGGCGTTGAGCTTGCTGACGCAAAAACACCGAAACAATATTGAGTATCGCGGTGGCAAGCCACTCGCCTACAGTGAATAATTAAACACTGAGATTAACGTTAACACCCGTAGGCGTTAAGCTTGCTGACGCACCAACACGGAGCCACATTTAAAACATAGGAACTAGGTTTTAGGCTATAGATCCAAGTCACTTCCCTAAAACCTAAGACCTTTGTCTTCCTAGCACCTATTCACTTCCCTAATACCTCCAACCTTTTAATTTGACATTTTTTATCCTAACCTTGTTTCTAATTTGTATAATTTAATCAACAAGGATCAACCATGAAAATTACCCATCATGGAGCGGTGAATGGGGTTACGGGGTCATGCCATCAGTTGGATTATGATCAACACTCATCGGTGTTAATTGACTGTGGGCTTTTTCAAGGGGAAGACGCAGGGCCAAGTTTAGCTATCGACTTTGATATCTCAACTGTCACTGCGCTGATTGTTACGCATTGTCATATTGACCACGTTGGCCGCATACCTTACTTATTTGCTGCTGGTTTCTCTGGCCCTATTTTTACTTCGAAGGCATCAGCAAGTCTATTACCATTAGTGATTGAAGATGCACTTAAAGTCGGTGTAACGCGAGATCAAAAAATTATTAACGCCTGTTTAAGCTTACTTGCCAAGCGTATTGTCGCTATCGAATTTAATAGCTGGTTTGATTTACCAACCACCAGCAACAAGCCCACCGCGAAAGCTCGCTTACAACGTGCCGGGCATATTTTAGGCTCCGCCTATGTTGAAATCGATATAAAAACTAAAACTAGCAAGGGAAATTCCCATCGCGTAGTATTTTCTGGTGACCTAGGAGCGCCGCATACTCCACTACTGCCTTCCCCAAAAGCGCCTTACAAAGCCGATACTTTAGTGATCGAGTCAACCTATGGTGATAAAAACCATCAAGGCCGAAAAGAACGCACGCAAACACTGAAAAAGGTGATTGAAAAAGCCGTTGCCGATAATGGCATTGTACTTGTGCCAGCGTTTAGCATTGGCCGTACACAAGAGTTACTGTACGAACTGGAGCAAATAATTCACAACGCAGCTAAAAATTCGCCATGGCAAAGCATAGAGGTTATTGTTGACTCCCCGATGGCAGCTAACTTCACCACAGAGTATCGAAAATTTAAAACCCTCTGGGACGATGAAGCAAAAAAACGCTTAGCCAAAGGTCGTCATCCATTAAACTTTGCGCAGTTGCATACTATCGACAGCCACCAAGAGCATATTGCCGTAATTAATTACCTAAGCAAACGCAAACAACCCGCAATTATTCTTGCCGCTAGTGGCATGTGTAACGGCGGGCGAATTGTGAATTACCTAGAGCGATTTTTACCTGATGAAACTACCGATGTGATTTTTGTTGGCTACCAAGGCCGTGGCACGCTCGGCCGAGATATTCAAACCTATGGACCAAGTAATGGTTATGTGCATATTAATGACCATAAAATCACCATTAACGCAGCAGTACACACAATCAGCGGCTACAGTGCTCATGCAGATCAAAACGGCTTAATAAAATTTGTAACAGGTATGCGTAAAAAGCCCAGCCATATAAAAATAGTCCATGGCGATGATGATGCAAAACAGGCATTAGCCCAAGAGTATCGAGAGGTACTAGGAGAAGGAGTTAAAATTGAAATTGGGGAATCGTTGACGAGCTTCGAGTAGCGGGCTACGAGCAGCCCGGTGTTAAATTTAGTCTAATTCCTAGTCTTTAACCTTTTCATTATTCTGTGTAGCACAGGTTGTGAGATTCTCATGAGCTTTTGATTACATAGATCAATTTCCCAAGCATTCTCCCAATTACTTCGCACTCATTTAATGCGAACTATGTTTGCTCGTGATTGATATAACCAAGCTCAAAAACAATCATAAGCTGCGTTTTTAATTCTCCTACAGAGCCTTTTGCCACAGAAAGAAAATACGCTCTTTCTTTATCGGAATAGCGCTCATAACCTTCCGCTATATTACTCGGAACAGAAACAGCACAGCGACACATTTGATCTTTAAGCCCAAAATCTCGTAAATCATTGAAAACTTGATATACAAATAAACTTAATGAAAAAGATTTCTTCCATACATCTAAATTTTCATATTTCATCACCCCTCCTGGGTTGCTACTCCCTTTCGAAAACGACTAAATAACAATGGAACTATAATTTAACTGCAGGACGTAATATATCACCTCGCAGAACAACCCAGAACCTAATTACTATAATCAGCGGCTAAGATGATACGTAGCCCGCAACTCGAAGCTCGAAACCTCAGACATCTAAATTTTACACTACCTTTAAATGACTTGGTTTTTTAGGGTTAACTAACTCTGCAACAAAGCTTGTAAAGTCAGCGCCTAGGTTTTCATCACGCATGCTGTATTCAACAATCGCTTTTAAATAACCTAATTTATCACCACAGTCATGAGCTCGGCCGCTCATATGAAATGCTTCAACCGTTTCAATTTTCATAAGCATATCAATAGCGTCGGTTAGTTGTATTTCACCACCTGCGCCAACCGGAGTTTTATCAAGTAATTGCCAAATAGTTTTTGACAGCACATAACGGCCAACTACAGCAAGGTTTGATGGCGCGTCACCAACACTTGGTTTTTCAACCATTGTTTTGATTTTCGCACTTTCACCCGCAGTAATTACAGCGCCATTTATATCAGCAATGCCGTATTTACATACATCTTGCTCAGGTACGGGTTCAAGCATAATTTGGCTTGCTGATGTTGCTTTAAAACGTGCAATCATAGCCGCTAAGTTTTCTGTTTTTTGATCTGCAGTATAAGCATCAAGTATTACATCAGGCAGTAAAACTACAAAATCTTCATCACCAATGATTGGTTTAGCACACAACACTGCATGACCCAAACCTTTAGCTTCACCTTGGCGCACATGTAAAATAGTTACATCAGGTGGGCAAATAGAGCGCACTTCATCAAGTAACTTACGCTTTACGCGTTTTTCAAGTGTCGCTTCAAGTTCAAAGCTAGTATCAAAATGGTTTTCAATCGCATTTTTAGAGCTATGAGTAACAAGCACAATTTCTTTAATACCCGCAGCAACACACTCATTCACTATGTATTGAATAAGTGGTTTATTAACCAGTGGGAGCATTTCTTTTGGAATAGCTTTAGTCATTGGCAACATACGTGTACCAAGACCCGCAACAGGGATAACAGCCTTCATAATAGATCCTTTATAGAGTGTTTAAATCAATTTAGGATCAAGTTAGCAGCGCAAAGCTTTATAGGGAGTGAATGAGTTCGGGCTTCGAACAGCGAGTTCCTAGCACCTTTAACCTGTTCGCGGTGGCAAGCCACTCGCCTACAAGTAATTAATTAAACACCAGAATACAATTTAACACCGTAGGCGTTAAGCTTGCTGACGCGTGTTTATTAACATCTTTATCTTCTCGCCTAAGGTAAAATGTACAAAACGTAGGAAATGGCTTTAGCTTTAAAACATAGTAGCTAGGTTTTAGGCTCTAGGTCCTAGTCACTTCCCTAGCACCTAATACCTTTGTCTTCCTAGCACCTCTAACCTGTTCGCGGTGGCAAGCCACTCGCCTACAAGTAATTAATTAAACACCAGAGTAAAATTTAACACCCGTAGGCGTTAAGCTTACTGACGCAAAAACACCACATCACATTTTGAAACGCGGTGGCAAGCCACTCGCCTACAGGTAATTAATTAAACATCAAAGTAAATTTAACACCGAGATAAACGTTAACACCCGTAGGCGTTAAGCTTGCTGACGCAAAAACACCACACCACATTTTGAAACGCGGTGGCAAGCCACTCGCCTACAAGTAATTAATTAAACACCAGAATACAATTTAACACCGTAGGCGTTAAGCTTGCTGACGCAAAAACACCACACCACATTTTGAAACGCGGTGGCAAGCCACTCGCCTACAAGTAATTAATTAAACACCAGAGTAAACTTTAACACCGTAGGCGTTAAGCTTGCTGACGCGTGTTTATTAACATCTTTATCTTCTCGCCTAAGGTAAAATGTAAAAACGTAGGAAATGGCTTTAGGCCTGTTCGCGGTGGCAAGCCACTCGCCTACAAGT
>NZ_JACJEY010000103.1:0-5155 GCF_014164295.1 Pseudoalteromonas sp. SG43-7 | reverse complement strand
AGTGTGGTCGATTTAGAATACGTTTACCAAGACGGCAGCCCGGTTAAAAATGCGCCCTACACCATTACCTTTGATGATGGAACGCAAGCGACCGGGCAACTAGATGACAGTGGACAAGCACAACTTACCAATATTCCCAGCGGTCAGTTCAGTGTTAAATACGGCGAAGACAGCCGCGATTATCAGCCAGAGGATAACACCACACCAAACCCGTTGTATGGGCAAATAACCACCGCCGATGCCGTGCACATGATTAATAGCGGTAACACCGCAAAGCTGGAAGAAGCAGGCAATTTAGCCAACCAAGCCGGTGATTGGCTATGGGGCACATTGCAAGGTGACTTTAATAGAAACCCGAGTACATCACAAATCGTTGTGGGTACAATTATCTCGATGATACCGGTGGTTGACCAAATCATGGATATTCGTGATATTTGTGCAAATACCGTGTTACTCACCGATGATGACAAAGCCAATGACAGCGACGGTTGGATAGCCTTTACCCTAACCGCCATTGGTTTGGTTCCATTATTAGGCTCTGCTGTAAAAGGCGTGGGTAAAGTTGTAATTAAAAATAGTGGTGAGTCAATGGAAGCCGCTATTGCAGTGTTACGCAAGATGGGTAAAGGCGACCCAGTAAAATACCTGCGCGAAATAAACTGGCAAGACTTAGGCAAACAAGCCGCCAGTGAAGTAAAAGCCGTAATCAAAGGCTTTCGAGATACACTTAACGATATTTCAACCAGCTGGAAATACGATCTTCTGCTGCCAGACTCAGCCATTGACGGCATGCAAGCCATGGTCAAACAGCTTGATGAAGTCACCCCGCAAATAGACCAAGGCGTAAGAAACGCCGCGCAAGAAATTGGCAATCGCGTAAACAAAGCCCTCGATGAGTTTGAGCCACCGGCAAGTACAGGTGTAGTAGGGAAACCGAAGAAAACAGTAGCCAATGAATTAGAGCCGCCGAAAGGGAATGATTTAAAGGGGGCTCAAAGCATTAACCCAAACATTACAAAACCTAAGAAACTTCGCAAGATATCAAACCGCTTGAAATACCTTGGTAAAACTCCAGGCAAAGCATCTCGTACAGGCAAAAAAGTCATTGCGAAGATGAAAGCAAAAGGCAAAATAAGGGAGTCATTCAAAGGTACCGAATTTCAAGCGAGTGATAATCAATGGTACCCACTCTCTCAAGCTGATATGGCACATGACCCGACAGATGCAGTAAAATGGTGGAATACTACAGGCAGACAATACGGCGCAAAATCAAAAGAAGTGCGAGAATGGATGTTAGACTCTAATAATTATACTCTAGATCATTACAGTATTAACCGCTCAGCTGGTGCTAAGCTTAACGATAGATATTTACCCCCGAAAAAGTAAGGAAAGATAATGGAAAATTTACCTATAGACTTGCGCGATAAAATCGATGCTCTCTATATTTCTGCATACAAAGCATTAGAAGTCAAAAATGTTGACATCGCAAAAAAAAAAGCAGACGAAGCATGGGGGTTATTACCTGAGCCTAAATTTGATTGGGATGTCACTCTCAGTTTTGTTACTGCAATTTGCGAAATGTATCGAGAGTTAACACTTTACAATGATGCGCTGCAAATCATAGAGCAACTCTTAGAATATCGAGATAAAAATAAGGTAGGTGGGTTTCACGGTGGAATTATTTTTTTAAAAGCTACTATTTATTATGAAATGGAACAATTACCAATTTCTTATCAATGGTTTAATAAAGCAAACGACATGTCAAGAGGTCGCTGCTTCGTTGATGAACCTAAAAAATACAAAACTTTTTTTAATGAGTATAACCAATGAATGTACATGACCAAATAGATGAGTATTGCGAGCAAGGCAATGATCTTTTTGATGAAGAAGACTTTCAAGGCGCAATTACACTCTGGCAAAAAGCCTTTGATTTACTCACCGACCCAGATGAGGATTGGGAGCAAGCGGTTTGGCTTAAAGTATCTATCGGTGATAGTTATTATATGCTTGATGAATATGAACAATCCCTTGATGCAATGTTAGATGCATTAAACTACCCTGAAGCACTCGATAACCCATTTATTCACTTTAGAGCTGGCCAATGTCATTATCAGTTAGACGACAAAGAAAGAAGTAAAAATGCTTTACTTAAGGCCTATATGTTAGCCGGAAAAGAAATATTTGAAGATCATGAAGAAGATGGACTTTTTTACTATGACTTTTTGAAGTCCGAAGTCCAGCTATAAACGAACATAACGCTAAGGACAGCACATGCAACCTGACATTAAAAACATCCCACAACAACTCGGTCAGTACCTTTATCAGCAAATAAAAGAGCCGTGGCTTGAAGCACAACTTATTTTAAATTACGAAGATGAAAGCGTACTTGAATGCAAAGCGCATTATCAAACTGCTTCCGATGCAAGCGAACAGCCGATTACCGTGACAGACGAGATAGTCGGTTTATTCAACACCCTATTTGTGAATGCCACTAAACACCAACCAGAAAACTGGACGCGCGCCATTTTCACGATTAATCGCCAAGGCCAATTTAATCTCAATTTTGAGCGTGAGAATACCGTTCATGACATCATCGTTACTTCGTAAATGCACTAGAAAGCCAATTTAAAATTTAAGGATGAATGAAATGAAAAAGCTCAATGTGGGTTCTACATTACTAAACAAAATATTTAAGTCAAAAAAATCTACCCTTGTATCTAAAATCCTCGAGTTGGGTAAAACGATAGAAGACCCTGAACGTATGTTTAGCTTCTCTGGAATGCGAGAGGATTTAAGTGAATTATTAGCTAGTTCGCAAACAAATGAAGAAAAGCTATACGCAAATTACTACTTATCAATGATTTACTCTAAGAGTTATGATTATGAATCTGAAATTATTAGTCACTCAACGATAGCTTTGGAATTAAATGCAACTTTAAAAAAGTTAAATCAAGAGCAAGTATTTTCTTTAAATCACCGTTTATACGAAGCATATAGTGAATTCAATGAACATCAAAATGCACTTGAATACTTACAAGCAGCAATCGCTAATGCTAACCACCGTACTCAAAACGAAGTGTCTAATTTAATTGCGTTAAAAGCGGCTTGCTTCCATGAGGTTGGGCGATATAAAGAAGCGTTGCAGCTTAATAAAGAAATTTTGAGTAATCCTGATTTAGAAGAAATAAAACATCTCATTTTAAATAATTTAGCAAACAATAGTTACGAACTTGGTTTGATGGAAGATGCTGAGCATTACCTAAAAGAAATGTCAAAAACAGACTGTGGTTACCCTGAAGATACTTTTATAAATAAGTTTAACAGCATATTCCAACTAGCCGTGCTTAAATTTGAATTAGGCGAAATTGAAAAATCAACCAATCTATTTCAGCAACGACTGAAGCTTGCCATTGATTATGGTGACTGTGACTATATTGAAGAAGCCGAAATAGACATTCAGCAATTATATGAAAAACAGCTATCTCAGCAAAATTAAACTTGATTTGAAAAGGCTTAAGTAGCGCTAGCTTAGCATGCAAAAATGTTATGGGTTAAAGCCCTATTATTAGATCTCTTTGACCTTTTTAAGTTTCTATGTAGGGGCAGACCAAAGTTACTATGAGTGATATAAAAAAGTTAATTAATTACCTGATAGAGAAAAACTCAGAAGAGCAAACTCATTTTGGCGAAGGCTTTTTTCTTACACCAATAAGTTTGGATGAGTTAAAAGCTTTTAATACGCATTTCACCTAAGCTTTCAACTTCCAACCTCAAAATGAACTTTTAGATCTATTAAAGATATCAAATGGCTTTTCTGTAAATGGATTAAATCTCTATAGTGCTAAAGAACAAAATGAACCATATTACTTAGCAGGAATTATTGAAGCCAATCAAGAATTTCATATAGAAGAATCTTTACGTAACTTCGTCGCTTTTTGTGATGAAAGCAGTTCCAGAGTGGTTTATAACTTTGAGGTAAATCAATTTCAGATAGTAGACTCTTTCACGTGGGAAGAACTAGAAAGCTTCCCAACTTTAAGTATGGCAATAAGATCTTTACTTAAAACAGCAAATATTTTTGAATAACCCCAAAATTTCGCTAAGGAAAGCATATGCGACCAGACATTAAAAACATCCCCCAACAACTCGGTCAGTACCTTTATCAGCAAATAAATGAGCCGTGGCTTGAAGCACAACTCATTTTAAATTGCGAAGATGAAAACGTACTTGAATGCAAAGCCCATTATCAAACTGCTGCTGATACAAGCGAACAGCCGATTACCGTGACGGACGAGATAGTCGATTTATTCAACACCCTATTTGAAAAGGCCACCCAACACCAACCAGAAAACTGGACACGCGCTATTTTTACCATTAATCGCCAAGGTCAATTCAATCTCAATTTTGAGCGTGAAAATACCGTTCATGAAGTAATCACAGCGCAGTAAATGTACTCATTGATAACTTGAATTCAAGTAAAAATAAACCCGCTCTTTAACAACATGGATGTTGTAAGGCTGAGCGCTAGAATCGTTTAAGATTAGTGTTTAGCCATACATTTTTGCGTGCCTGCACAACACATCCACAGACACCATTTAGCTGTTAGTTATGTACTCTCATTCCGCTCGCTTCAACATGGTAACGACCATTGCAACGGCTCTTTAGGTCCGCAGTGGGCTAAAGCACCTATAGGGAGTAAAAAAGGGGATAAAACACGCGTGCAGTTAATGGATGAGCAAGTTGAAAACGCATTTAAAAAACATGGCCCAGATGCTAAGTTGAACATTCAACTTGAGCGCTGCCCGTTAAATAAAAGGTAGACCATAATGATAGAATCCAATGACGAATATTTAGACCTTTTTTTAAGCGAGTTTGGTCAACCAACAACAACTGTACCCGCGACTATCGCTGATATAGAAGCGTATCGAGGGAAACTGCCTGACCAACTACTTGAATACTGGCAAATACTCGGGTTCAGCGGCTTTGCCGATGGTTTATTTTGGCTGACAAATCCTGCTGATTATCAAGATATTCTTGACCGATTTTTAGAAGACACCCCGTTTGAGCAAGATGATATTTATTATGTTATAGCGCGTAATGCCTGGGGCAATTTAAAACTCTACGGTGAGAAAACCGGACATTCTGTGGAAATCAG
>NZ_JACJEY010000102.1:0-5365 GCF_014164295.1 Pseudoalteromonas sp. SG43-7 | reverse complement strand
CATTCGTGGCTAAAGCCGACTCCTACGTACTCTCTGTGGTGATTCTTTTACTTTTATCACAACTGCGCGGCATAAAGCCGCGCCTACGTTAAGTCATAGGTGCTAGGTTTTAGGAGCTAGGTCCTAGCCTTTTACCTCGTTCCTTTAACTTTTAACCTTTCGCGGTAGCAAGCTACTCGCCTACAAATCATTTTTACCACCGAGGGCACTGAGAAGCTTCGCTACACCGAAAAAACGTTCGTGGCTAAAGCCGACTCCTACATGCTCTTTGTGGTGAACCTTTTACTTTTATCACAACTGCGCGGCATAAAGCCCCACCTACAAAATAAGTTCTACCACCGAGGCGTTCGCTACATCGAGAAAAGCTAGATAAAAGTTAATTTATTAGCTCTCTAATCTCTACCTCCGTGAACTCAGTGTCCTCTGTGGTGAATTTACTTAATTTTTTACCACCGAGAGCACCGAGGCGCTTCGCTACACAAAGAAAACCATTCGTGGCTAAAGCCGACTCCTACGCATTCTCTGTGGTGAACCTTTTACTTTAGTTACAACTGCGCGGCATATAGCCCCGTCTACAAAACAAGTTCTACCACCGAGGCGTTCGCTACACCGAGAAAAGCTAGATAAAAGTTAATTTATTAGCTCTCTAATCTCTACCTCCGTGAACTCAGTGTCCTCTGTGGTGAATTTACTTAATTTTTTACCACCGAGAACACCGAGGCGCTTTGCTGCACCGAAAAACCATTCGTGGCTAAAGCCGACTCCTACGAGTTCTTTGTGGTAAACCTTTTACTTTAATTGCAACTGCACGGCATATAGCCCCGTCTACAAAACAAGTTCTACCACCGAGGCGTTCGCTACATCGAGAAAAGCTAGATAAAAGTTAATTTATTAGCTCTCTAATCTCTACCTCCGTGAACTTAGTGTCCTCTGTGGTGAATTTACTTAATTTTTTACCACCGAGAACACCGAGGCGCTTTGCTGCACCGAAAAACCATTCGTGGCTAAAGCCGACTCCTACGCATTCTCTGTGGTGAACCTTTTACTTTAATTACAACAGCGCGGCATAAAGCCCCGCCTACATTTGAAGTCAAAGGTTTTAGGTGCTAGTTACTTACCTAGCACCTATTTAACTTTTTTGTCGCGATATAAAATCGCTGCTACGTTTTACTTATCCGATTTATATTCGTAATTGTAGTAACCGTAATAGCCGTATGCATTACTGGCTTTTTTAACTACACCGTTAAATACCACACCTTTAACATCGGTGCCATTTTGCTCAAAACGATTACGGGTAAGTTCGATCTCTTTAATATGGTTTTGGCCAAAACGGGTTACCAATAATGTAGTGCCAGTATGGGCGCTAACTATTGCCGGATCGGTCACCGCTAAAATAGGTGGTGTATCAACAATTATTATATCGTATGCGCTACTTACCTCGGCAACTAACTTACTAAAGTTACTGTGCATCAGTAACTCTGATGGGTTTGGTGGTATTTGCCCACGGGTAATAACACTCAACCCTTCTACAGTGGTTGGCTTGGTTACTTGCTCAAGGTTTAAACGCCCAGACAGGTAATCACTCAAGCCATCATCCCACTTTAAGCCAAACTGGGTTTGTAAGTAGCCTTTACGCATATCGGCATCGATTATCAGTACTTTTTTACCGCTTTGTGCCAAAACTGCGGCTAAGTTAACTGATACAAATGATTTACCCACACCTGGACTTGGGCCGGAAATTGCAATTAGGTTATTTTTAGCCTCCATCATCGCAAAATGTAAACTAGTGCGTAGGCTACGTAATGCCTCAATTGATAAATCCGCAGGGTTATCAAGCGCCAAGATGGATTTAGGTTTATTCGCTTTGTTTTTAAGTGATTTACTAAAACCAGTGAGTTTATCTTGATAATCTGAGTAGGGTACGCTGGCATATACTGGCAGGCCAATTGCTTCTATCTCATTTGGATCTTCAACGCCTTTGTGCATGGCTTTTTGCACCAGCACAATTGCAACAGCTAACATACCACCTAGCATAGTAGCCATCACGACTATCAAGGCTTTTTTAGGCTTAACAGGTTTTGAGGTATTCACCTCGGCAAAATCAATAATACGTACGTTACCTACTGTACCGGCACGCACTATATCAAGCTCTTGGGTTTTGCTTAGTAATAGCGTATAAATTTGGTTACTTACTTCTACATCGCGTTTTAAGCGCAGTAACTCTTGTTGAGTCTCTGGTAAGTTACCCACTTCACCAACTAATTCTTTTTTCTGCTCATTTACAGCATTGATTTGCTCAATTAAGCCTTGGTAAGTTGGGTGGTCTTTTTTAAACTTACGGCTCATTTCTAAACGCTTTAACTCAAGCTCTTGTAGTTTTGTTTCAAGTTTAACTACTTGCTCTAATACGCCTTGCGTTTCAAGGGTGATATTGATTGACTGACGTTTAATTTGGTAATCGTTAAAACGTTGCTCGGCAAATTCAAGTTGCTTTTTAATTTCTGGTAATTGTACTTCTAAAAACTCTAGGGATTTTTGTGCTTCGGCTGAATTACGTTCAACATTACGGCGTACATAAATACCCGCCACTTTATCTAGCACTTTTTCAGCATAATGTGGTTGTTCGCTCTGTAGGCTTAGGTTAATTATGCCTGAATCTTTTCCCTTTTCACTGGCACCAATCGCAGCTTGTAAATCTAAAATCGTATTTAAGCGATCTTTACGCAGTATTGTAAATTCAGTACCGGCACGAGCATTTAAACTACGTATCGTTAAGTTAAACTTACCATTGGTTAATTCTTGCCCTACTTTACCCGCTAATATTTGTTCGCCTTCGTCATTTAATAATGCCACAGCATTATTTTCTTGCGCTACTAATGTAAACTCGATACCTACAGCAGATCGTGGTACATCAAACCTAAATACATCAATGCTCTCACCGCCCCACGCATATGAGATCGCGCCAAAACTCGGCTCAGCTAACTCACCTTCGTTCATAGGGCTAAATTTACGAAACGCACGGCTACCTATAAATGGGAATAATTTGGGCTCTGCTACTACATCAAGCTTTAATGTATCAACCGCTTCACCAATTACTGAACGTGATTTAAGTAGTTCAATTTCTGTAACTGCGGCTGAAGTACTTTCAAACATGCCCGACATATCGTCAAAACCTGGCACTGAGCCACCACTTTCTTCAACTTGGATCATCGCTGTGGCTTGATATACCGGGGTCGAAAATACCGCGTAAACCACACCAACAGCCATAAACGCAGCTGTTAAGGCGATTATAAAATATTTACGATCTATCAAAGCACCTAACAGTGCCATTAGGTCAATTTCTTGGCTTGCTTGTGCCTGTTGTTCAGACAACCGATTTTGTTTGTTTGCTGCTAATGCAGTGGGCTGAGCATTCATGTACTAGCCTATCCTTATAAATACTTTTGCCAAGCGCTACAGGCGCTGTCGATTAATGCATAAACGTGTTCAAACGCTTCAAGACTCTGCCGATATGGATCTGGAACTTCTTTATCATCCAACCATTTACCGAGTAAAAAGGTTTTTCCGCGCGCTTCAGGATAACGACTACAGAGATCAGTTAAATGGCGTTGTTCCATCACTAAAATCACACTGTTTTGCGCAACTAGGCTTGATGTTAACTGCTGGCCTTGGTGCTCGTCCATATTTATACCATTCGTTGCAGCAATCTGCTTTGCTGTCGCGTCGGCAGCTTTACCTTCAAGCGCGGTTAAACCAGCAGACGATACTTTGATATTTTTACCAGCTAACTTACTTTTTAATACGTATTCAGCCGTTGGACTGCGGCAAATATTACCTGCGCACACTACTAAAATAGAATCAAACATCTTTTATTAACCCTTAATTAGTGTTGGCTACATCGTTAACAGCATCTACTGTTGATATTGATGGTAGTAATAGGCTAATTACACGGTTCCAACGAGCAAGCGGTGCCGATGTTACATATACGATATCGTGAGGTTGTAATTCAAATTGCTCGGCCAATACCAACGCTGCAACATTTTTTGCATGCAGCTGGTATACATCGGCAATCACACCATCGGTTTCAAGGTTACGTTTACGTAGCACAAACACACCATTCGCATCGGCGGTGTTTTCGTTTAGTCCACCGGAATTACTGAGTGCTTCAGCAAGGTTTAAACCGTAACGATTAACATCAACTGAGCCCGCTTTTTTAACATCTCCTAAAACAAAAACACGTTGTAAATCGTTGCGATTTACATGCACTATATCGCCATGCTGTAATAAGCGGTTTTGTGAAATATCGCCATGCGCATAAAAATCATCAAGCTTTATTACTTCTGTTTTGTCGCCGCGAGTAAACGTTACTGTGCGCCAATCCGCAGCAGCAGTTAAACCACCGGCTTGATTTAAGGCATCAATCAATGTGAGTGGAATTTCGGTTACTGGGTATACACCAGGCTTAGTTACTTCACCAGTTACGTAAGCTTTTTGGCTGCGAAAACCAACCACTTTGATATCAACTTGCGGATCTTCAATCACCCGACTTAAGCGTTTAACTAACTCATTGTGTACTTGTTGTACTGTTTTACCTGCAGCCTGAATATTCGGCGCATAAGCGTAAGTAATGGTACCGTCTGCTTGCACGCGAAAACCATCAAACTCAGCGGTACGTTGTACTGCAGCTGGTATGGTTAATTCTGGGTGATCCCATACACCAATGGTAAGTACATCACCTACACCAAGTATGTATTCGTAATTATTAACATTTAAACCATCAAGGCTTGAAGGTGACTTAGTTTTTTTGCGCGATTGTTTTTGCTGATAAATTAAAGATGAGTCAATAATTTGAATATTTACTTTTTCAAGGTCTTGTTCAAGGTTTTTTGTTTGTTCACCCGATTCGATTCCTTCGAAATGGCTACCGGGGATGATTGTACAACCTGTCATTGTTAGCAACGTGAGTGATGCTACAAGTGTTTTACAGCTTAGCGCCATTGTTTATTCCCAAATAATATTAAATTCTAAAACTTTCAGCTTATTTTAAATATATTGCTGTTATTTTTTGCTGGCTAATTAAAGCATGGCTATCCTTGCTTCGCAAGGTTGCTTGCACGTTTACTGTGCAAGCAGTTAACTTTTTTGTTAATTTAGTTAAAAGCTTCGGGCTTCGGGCTTTAGGCTTAGGGCTTCGGGCTTTGCGCTTATGGCTTATAGTATTGGCAATCGTTTCTCACGATTCGGGCCTAACGCTAGAATCTTCACGTTTCTTTATTCGTCATTCTAGCATCTTCTCTACATCTCAATAACATCAGATAATTAAACCACTGCTTTTACAACTTGTTATATTATACAGATGCATACT
>NZ_JACJEY010000101.1:0-5366 GCF_014164295.1 Pseudoalteromonas sp. SG43-7 | reverse complement strand
CTATCAGCTATCAGCTATCAGCTATCAGCTATCAAATTTTATTTTTGACTTTAGGGCTGTCAACATTTTTGATAACTCAATGGTTTCATTTATCCACTGGGCGCCGATATTTTTATCTATATAACTAATGTCTATACCAATATAAATCTGTGTTCTAGCTTCCGCTAAAGAAGATCTAGATATATCTAAAAATCTAAGCCGCTCTTTATTGCTTTCACGAGTCATCCCCTCAGCTATATTACTAGGCACTGATAGGCTGGAGCGTGTTAATTGATCCCTAAAACCAAAATCTTTAAGGTATGCTGTCTTTTTATATACATCAGCACTCAATCGTGCGGCACGCTTCCATACTTCTAACTTTTCGAAATTCATTCAGTTACTCTTTTAAAGTGTTTTAAAAACTTATAGGTACAAAACATTTAAAAAGCAAATAACCTCTGTGATCTGACGGCTGACGGCTGACGGCTGACGGCTCGAAACTTAGCTCTTCCCTAGAACCTATAACTTACTCGCTAACCCAAACACTTCTTTTATAACTTGGGTTGTTTTAGCTATTTCATCTTCTGTAAGGGTCGGATGGACTAAAAACATGATTGACGTTTCACCAAGTTCAACTGCATTTGGTAGGCGTGTTTCTGGGCGCCATGGGGTGTTGTCAAAAGCTTTTTCTAAATACACTTCTGAGCAGCTACCCTGAAAACACGGTACACCACGCTCTACAATTGCATTAACTATACGGTCGCGATCCCAACCAGAGGCCAATTGTTCAGGCTTAATAAACATATAATGCTTATATTCAGCGTGTTCAATGTATTCAGGAACCTCAACTAAACGGATACAATCAAAGCCAGTTGCGGCTTGGTCAAGTTGTGCGCCATACGTTTGGCGTTTTGCAGTCCACTCTGTCATACGAGTTAGTTGAATACGGCCAAGTACGGCTTGCATTTCGGTCATGCGCCAGTTAGTACCAAAGCTTTCGTGTAACCATCTAAACCCCGGTGGGTGTTCGCGGTTATAAATTGCATCAAAGCTTTTACCGTGGTCTTTATAGCTCCACATAGTTGACCATAACTCTTTAGAATTAGTGGTTACCATGCCGCCTTCGCCGCCAGTGGTCATAATTTTATCTTGGCAAAAGCTCCACGCGCCTACATGGCCAATACTACCGACTGAGCGACCTTTATATTTAGCACCATGTGCCTGCGCACAGTCTTCAATTACATAAAAGCCATGCTCTTTACTCAGCGCCATTATTTCATCCATTTCAGCAGGCATACCGGCTAAGTGTACAACAATAACTGCTTTCGTTTTTGGTGTAAGTACCGCTTTAATACTTGCAGCTGTAATGGCTTGGCTATTTAAATCAACATCAGCAAATACAGGTGCTGCGCCAGCAGTTACAATACTTGAGGCAGACGCTAAAAAAGTTCGCGGCGTAGTAATAACTTCATCGCCAGTACCCACATTTAACGCTTTAAGCGCTATATCAAGCGCTAAAGTGCCATTACCAAGTGCGATTGCATACTCGCTACCTGCCCAAGAGGCAAATTCTTTTTCAAATTCGCGGCCTTCAGTACCCGTCCAGTAGTTAACTTTATTTGACAAAACTACGCGACTTACAGCATCAGCCTCATCAGTAGTGAAGCTAGGCCAAGGAGAAAACGGGGTATTTAACATGATGTTCCTATTAATTCCATATAGAAATGAGGTCTAATCTAACGCGGTACTGCAGGAGAGCCAAATACAGTAACGTTATTAGGTATATTTTTTACAACGGTGCTGCCAGCACCAATCAAGCAATTATCGCCAATAGTGATTAACTGCCTCACTTGGCTGCCAATACCAACCCAGCTTTTACTGCCAACAATAACGCCGCCCGCTAAAGCAACATTAGGGCAAATATGGGTAAAATCACCAATAGTACAGTCGTGCTCAACAACTGCTGAGGTGTTGATAATACAACCAACCCCAACTTTAGCAAATGCATTAATAATAGCACCGGCAAAAACTACCGTGCCCTGCGCTATTACTGCATATTTACTTATCACTGCGGTTGGGTGAGTTAAGGTAATAAGGTTAAAATTATTTTGTTGTAACAACTGTATTTTTTGCTGGCGAATATCATTATTACCAATAGCAACAACAACATCGATTGGCGTAGTATGTAAGGCAATTAAATCAGCGCAGGTACCCTGTATTGGCCAATGCTCAATGTGGGTTTTACTTGGGTAAGCGTCATCATAAAACTTAACAGTAAAGCCCAATTGCTCGGCAATATCGGCAATAACCTTACCGTGCCCGCTAGCACCAACTATAGCTAACTGTTTAGTCATTATTAGAGCCTTTAAATGGCTCAATAGTTACATGCCCGTCAGCGCTGATACCCTCACGAACAAATACTTTTTTTACCGTGAGTAATAGTATTTTGAAGTCGAGCAACAAGCTTTGGTTGTCAACATACCACACATCGAGTTTAAACTTTTGCTCCCAGCTAATTGCATTACGGCCATTCACTTGTGCCCAACCGGTAATACCTGGGCGTACATTATGGCGGCGCGCTTGCTCAGTATTATAAAGCGGTAGATATTGCACAAGCAGAGGCCTTGGCCCTACCAAGCTCATATCGCCTTTTAATACGTTAAATAAACCGGGTAGCTCATCTAGGCTTGTTGAGCGCAAAAATGCGCCAAACTTAGTCATCCGCTGGTCATCAGGGAGTAAATTGCCATCTTTGTCTGTCGCATCAAGCATACTGCGAAACTTCATCATTTTAAAAATTTTACCATTCAAACCTGGGCGGTCTTGGGTAAACAAAATAGGCGAGCCCAATTTAAAACGAATCAGTAAAGCAACAATAACAATTACTGGTAATAAAGTGAGTATTGCGCATAGGGCAATTAAAAAATCAAAGAGGCGTTTCATTAATGTAATTCCATTATTTTCAAAAGCTCTCTATTAACTTTATGAACATCAAACTTATCTTCTACCATAGTTCTGCTAGCCTCAGCCATACGCTGCCACTCATGTGGATTTTCAATAAACCAAATCATTCGTTCAACTAATTGTTCAACATTTGCTTTTTCAACTAACCAACCATTTTCACCATTTATCACAGTCTCTCTACAACCAGGAACGTCGGTAGTTAATATTGGACGTCCAGTAGCCATTGCCTCTAATACAGTGCGAGGTAAACCTTCATGGTATGAGGGCAATACAAATATACTACAGTCTTCAAAATAGGGCCTCACATCATTTGTTCCACCCAAGTAGTCAACCGCATTATTAGTATTTAACTGAGTTAACTCTGTAAGTGAAATACCATCTGGCGAGGGATCTTCGGGGCCAACTAACTGAAATATTGCATCGGGATATTTTTGTTTTACTATATTGGCCGCTTTTACATACTCACGAATCCCTTTGTCACCTAATAACCTCGCAATAAGTAAAAACCTAGGGGTAGGCGGTAAAGGTTTAACCTCGAAATGACTAATATCAACACCAGACCCATTAACTATAGCTGCTTTATGCTCAGGCACTATCCCTAAATCAATAAATACCTGCCTATTATCAGGGTTTTGAAAGATCACTTTATCTGCTCGTTTTAAAGCTGTTTTATACAAAAATATAACTAGCTTCATTAAAAGGTTTTTTTTCCAGTTACCCTTTTGAAAAGCAAAACCTAGCCCAGTAACCAGTGCATAAAAATTACAATGAGGCATATAACGAGCAGCCAAAGACCCAAAAATAATTGGTTTTATTGTATACGCTAAAATAATATTAGGTTTTTCTTGCTTAAAAATATTACGCAATGACCAAAAACTATTAAAGTCTTGAAAAGGATTTAAACCACTACGGTTTATAGGGTAGTCAATATAATCAGCTCCTAAAAATTCAATATTTTTAATATCATCTATGTTAGCAGCCGTTGCTAAAGCACAAACTTTTATATTTAAACTCGATATGTACTTAATCAATTGTCCTCTAAAATTATACAGGGAGGATGGAAGTGTTCCTATCACTATAATTTTCATAACTTATTACCGTTCGTTGGCTTAATATAAAACCTAAAAAGTGAATAATTACTTGTTGTTCTAATATTCAAGTTGATAATCCAACTAAAGCATTTCGACTCAGGTTAAAATTCTAATATAACTTCAAAAGTTTAAACATTCTTTTAATACTCACTTAGCTGGAGAGAGCCAAACTGAATGATACTTTAATATCATACTTTCGATACTAAAGTTTTTCTCAATCCTTTCCCTACAAGCTAGCTTTCGATTTGAAAACTCATCTTGCTGGGATGTATGTTCATTTATCGCATTAAAAATCGCCATTGATAAATCTTGAGGCTCTTTTATAGGCACAATCCAGCCTGTAGCTCCTACAATATAGGCAGCATCTCCGACATCAGTTGTTACACATGGAGTACCACAAGCCATAGCCTCACTTAATACATTTGGGAAAGCTTCACTGATAGAGCTTAATATAAACAAGTCAAACCCATTCATTACAACTGGTATATCGTTTCGTCTCCCTAATAAACTAACTTTACCTTGGCAATCATTATTTAAAATATAAGAGCTTAACTGCTCATTACAGTAATCTAACTCAGTGCCAACCATCATAAATTTAAAGTTAGTCACTTTATTCTTCAAAATACCAATTGCTCCCATAAGATTTTCATAATCCTTAAGAGGGTGAAATCTTCCTACATGCCCTATTAAAAAAGTATCTTTATCAATATTATTCTCTTTTCGAAATGATAACCTAGAGTGTATTGATGGTGTAAAATCATTTAAGTTATAACCATTAGGTATAACAACACCAATTGCTGATTTATAACCTTTTGATTCATGTACCTGACGCGCACTCTCTGCACAATAGATTATTTTATGAGGTATGAATTTAGAAAGAATAGCATTCAGTTTGGCTACCACTATAGTCGCATTTTTAGATTCGCCCTTAACCAAGTTAGTATGATGTACTCCCCAAAATACATTACGAACGCCAGCTAATCGGGCGATTACACCACCAATCATATCGGCATGATACATCCAAGTCTGGATAATATAAGGATTGCCTTTTCGGATTAATTGATAGAGCTTTATTAACCCTGAAAGAGTAACTCTTCCTGGCGGCATGTTTAAACAGTAAACCTTAATATCAGCTCCCCTTAATAAATGACCATACTTACCTTCATCCATTAAAGAAATAACTGTGTGCTCATGAACTTTATCGCTTGAGCAAAGTCGATATAAAACAGCTTCAGCTCCGCCGTCATTCAGGCCTGTAATAATATGATAAACTTTACCCGACATTTAAACTCTTACCTTTTTCAAAAAATAAAAAATAAAAAAATAAAAAAA
>NZ_JACJEY010000100.1:0-5539 GCF_014164295.1 Pseudoalteromonas sp. SG43-7 | reverse complement strand
GTCGTTTCGCAGTGGATGTACATGGTGCTGATAAAAGCCAAATAATCGCATTTAACAAAGGCTTTCATGGTCGTACCTTTTTTACCGTAACTGTGGGTGGCCAAACCGCATATTCTGACGGTTTTGGTCCTAAACCAGCCGCAATTGATCATTGTGACTACAATGATTTAGCAGCTTTTGAAGCACTGATCAGCGATAAAACCTGTGCCGTAATGATGGAACCTCTGCAAGGTGAAGGCGGCATTATCTCTGCAAATAATGAATTTATCAAAGGTGTGCGTGCTTTGTGTGATAAACACAATGCATTGCTTATTTTTGATGAAGTACAAACGGGTGTAGGCCGTACAGGCTCACTATACGCATACCAAGAATTAGGCGTGACACCAGATATTTTAACAACAGCAAAAGCGTTAGGTGGCGGTTTCCCTATTGGTGCGATGATCACCACGACTGATATTGCAGCACATCTTAAAGTGGGCACGCATGGTTCAACCTATGGCGGTAACCCGTTAGCGTGTGCAGTGGCAGAAGCGGCATTTGATACCGTGAATACCGAACAAGTGCTAAGCGGCGTTAAACAGCGTGAACAGCTTTTCCGTGATGGTTTTGCAGCGATCAACGCAAAATACGACGTATTTAGTGAAGTACGCGGTAAAGGTCTATTATTAGGCGCCGTACTAAACAGCAAGTTTGAAGGGCGCGCTCGCGACTTCTTGGTAGCAAGTACTCAACAAGGACTAATGAGCTTAGTTGCTGGTACTGATGTTATTCGTTTTACGCCTTCACTGGTGATCCCACTTGAGGACATTAAAGAAGGTCTAGCGCGCTTTGAAAAAGCCGTAGCAGACGTTGTAAACGGTTAACCTAATTTAACGCCCTGTTTAGGGCGTTAATGGAGCACTTTTAAATGCAAGTATTACGTCCTATAACCGCAAATGATTTTGACTCACTAAAACAAATAGCAATAGAGTCAGGCCATGGTTTTACATCATTACCTGTTGATGATGCCTTGTTGCTAGAGAAAATTGAACGAGCAGAAAGGAGCTTTGCAAAAAACATTAATAAGCCTCAAGACGAGGGCTACCTATTTGTATTAGAAGACAGTGAAACAGGTCAAGTAGTCGGCACTACCGCGATTGAAGCGGCGGTCGGTATGAACGTTCCTTTGTATCACTATCATTTAGGTAAAACGGTTCATCATTCTCGCACTCTTAACGTATATAACACCGTTGATATTCTCAGTATGTGTAATGATTACACCGGCTGCTCAGAGATATGCACACTGTTTTTACGTGAAGATAGCCGCAAAGGGCTAACAGGACGTTTCTTATCGCGTTCACGCTTTTTGTTTATGGCTCAACACAGTGAGCGTTTTGCCGATACCATCATTGCAGAAATGCGTGGCGTTAGTGACGAAAACGGCCATTCTCCATTTTGGCAATGGCTTGAAGAACATTTTTTCAGTATTGAATTCCCACTAGCCGATCATTTAGTCGGCTTAGGCGATAAAGTATTTATTAGTGAATTAATGCCCAAGTACCCTATTTACGCCAACCTGTTAAGCAAAAAAGCGCAAGCTGTAATTGGTAAAGTACACGAGCACACTAAACCTGCACTAAAATTGCTTGAAAAAGAAGGTTTTGAGCATCGAGGTTACGTTGATTTATTTGATGCTGGGCCAACAGTTGAAGCCAAACTTGGCAATATACGTAGCATCCGTGAATCTCAAGTATGCCCTATTACCATAGGTGAACTTGATCATATTAATCAACAAAGTTCCGACACCTTAGCTATTTGTAATCAAGGCGTGAATGACTTCAGAGCCACTTTCACAAAACATGCACATTATAATCATGCTAAACATACCTTGATTATTAGTAGTGAAGTTGCAAAAGCACTTAAATTAAAACAAGGAGATGCAGCGCGGTTTTTCCGTCTGTAAACCTCTGTAGGAGTTTCTATGAGCGTTAATACGCACAACAGCCAACTAATCAATAACCAATGGCAAACTGGCTTAGGTCATGATTTCAGTTCAATAAACCCAAGTAACGGTGATATTGTTTGGCAAGGTAAAGCGGCAAGTAAAGAACAAGTAGACGCAGCGATTAAATCAGCTCGTCAGGCACACATTACATGGGCAAATACCCCAATTACAGAGCGTATTGCGGTTCTTGAGCGTTTTGTCAGCCAGCTAAAAGAAAATAGCGAAGAGTTTGCGACTATCATTGCCCGCGAAACAGGTAAACCACTATGGGAAACACGCACCGAAGTGGGTGCTATGACAGGCAAAGTGGCGATCTCAATAAAAGCTCATAATGAACGAACAGGCACTACTGAAAATCCAATGCCCGGCGCTAAAGCTTTTATTCGTCATAAGCCGCATGGCGTAGTGGCTATTTTTGGCCCTTATAATTTCCCAGGCCACCTCCCTAATGGTCATATTGTGCCGGCAATTTTAGCGGGTAATACCGTCGTTTTTAAACCATCAGAGCTAACCCCTCTTGTTGCTCAATACACACTTGAGTTATGGTTAAAAGCAGGCCTGCCAGCTGGGGTGATCAACCTTGTTCAGGGTGAAGTTGACACCGGTATTGCACTTGCTAGTCACCAAGATACCGATGGCTTGTTTTTTACTGGCAGCTCAAACACAGGTCATTTATTACATAAGCAGTTTGCTGGACATCCAGGTAAAATTTTAGCGCTAGAAATGGGGGGAAATAACCCGCTCATAATTAAAGATGTGGCTGACGTAAATGCTGCCGTGCATGACATTATCCAATCCGGCTTTATAACTTCTGGTCAGCGCTGTACGTGCGCCCGTCGGGTATTTATTGCAAATACAGCTAATGGTAATGCTATTTTAGAAAAGCTGATCACCGCAACTAAAAGTATTAAAGTTGCAGACAGCTTTAGCGAAGAACAACCTTTCATGGGGGCTATGATCAGCGAAAAAGCCGCGCTTGGGATGGTCGCCGCTCAGCAACAATTGATTGATATGGGAGCTGAACCTTTAGTTGAACTAAAACACTTAAAACCAGGCACCGGTTTTGTAAGCCCTGGTATTATCGATGTAACAAATGTGGCCAGCATCGCAGATGAAGAACACTTTGGCCCATTAATTAAAATTTATCGCTATAGCGACTTTGACAGTGCAATTGTGGAAGCGAACAATACCTCATTTGGTTTATCGGCTGGGCTTTTAAGTGACTCAAGTGAAGATTATGAGCACTTCTTAAAGCACATTCGCGCCGGTATTGTTAACTGGAATCGCCCAATTACCGGTGCATCAAGTGCCGCGCCATTTGGTGGTATTGGTGCCAGTGGTAACCACAGAGCGAGCGCCTATTACGCCGCAGATTACTGCTCATACCCAGTAGCCTCTGTTGAAGCACCAAGCGTTAGTTTACCAAGTACCCTTGCGCCGGGCTTAATTATTGAATAATCAGTCTGCAGCTTAACGGCTGCAGAAATTAAATTAAGGAATTAAAAATGCACACAGATGTAAATGCCCTTTTTGACAACTTATGGCAAAACTACCTAGCGGTAACACCGTCAGCTGTAAAAGTTCATGAGCTACTAGGCTCGACACAACAAGATGATGTGATCAACGACCATATTGCACTACGCACTTTCAATCATGAAAAAATTGGTCTGGAAAAGTTAGCCGCCCATTTCTTAGCCGTCGGTTATAAAGAATGTGGTGAATATCATTTTGAAGCTAAAAAATTGTATGCTAAACATTATGAGCATAGCGATCCAAAGCAACCAAAAGTATTTATTTCTGAATTACTTGTAGAGCAATGTTCTGAGCAACTGCAAGCCATCGTTAATGAGCTGGTTGCCAGCATAGATGCAGATGCCGTAACCGCAGAAAACTTCTTATACTCAGGCACCCATTGGCAAGTAAGCTCTGAAACTTATAAACAGTTACTGGCTGAAAGCGAATATGCAGCGTGGATGTCAGCATGGGGTTACCGTGCTAATCATTTCACCGTGAACATTAATGAACTTGCCAAATTTGATAAAATTGAAGACGTTAACCAAGCGCTTAAAGATGCCGGTTTTGCCCTTAATATTTCAGGCGGGGAAGTAAAAGGCTCACCTGAGGTATTACTTGAGCAATCATCAACCCTTGCCGATGACTTTGCCGTAGAGTTTAGTGACACGACGATGAGCGTACCTAGTTGTTTTTATGAGTTTGCCCTGCGTTATGCGAAACCTGATGGTGAACTATATACCGGTTTCGTTGCTGCATCGGCCGATAAAATTTTTGAAAGCACCAATGCACGTTAATAAATCTAGATTCAGATCATAAGTGCATGTGTTTACAGCTGGGTACTTACTGGCTGATTTAATAAAGTACTTAGCTGTACGATAGAAAAAACGCAGTTGTTCATTACAACTGCGTTTTTATTGTTTTTATACTAGGATTATGAGTCACTATATAAATAGTGGTTTATAGTCGTTTTCTAACTGTTCAAATGACAAATCACCAATAAAACGGCCAAAACTAAGCCACGTTGCTAAACCGCGTAAATCTTTAAAATGTGGTGGAACAAACTTAGGGTCTTCAATTACACCTAAATCATGTAATTGTGATATTAGTCTAAAGTCATCAATCGAGATTTTACCCACTAACAGCAAAGGTAATTGATCGATGCGACCAAGTTGTATCGCAACCCGAATTAAATTGTAAACCAATACAAACCCTTTGATATAAGCGATATCTTTAGTAAATGGCAAGCCTGTTGCGGTACTGCCACGAAATACTCGCTGGGCCAATGTATAGCTCTCATCTTTACTCAAGCCTTGAGCAACATAATCACGATATATATCAACAAACTCAGCCCCATCAATTACCTTGGTCACCGCTTGAATACGATTTACTAACTTCGCTAAACGACGAGGGGTTGATTTAAGGGTGATGATTTCGGTTAGTACCGCCAGCCCTTCTTGTGTCACTGTTGAACTTGGCGTGCCTTTACTTAAACAGGTTAAGTATGGCTGAGCTAAACCATTTTGGGTTGTACCGACGTGGATCCAGCCCTCATGTACTTCTAAAATATCAAGCTCACGTTGAGAAAACTTTACGTCTTGATTTAGCTTAATATTATTAGCACCAGCAGCTGCATCACTGACGATCCCATCACTAATAACCACTTCAACATCGATACCTGGCATGCTTAAACGTACTTGTTCAGCAAGAATTCGAACGGCTTCATCAGCATCTATATTTTTAGGATCATCTGGTAAAATATCGGCCGCCAATAGATTTTTGAGCGGTAACTCAAGCATATTTGCAAGCTCTGATAACGATGGCTCACCGGCATGAAATAAATCTTTTGGATGACCAAACAACTCTACAGATAAATCATGAAATTCAGCAGTGCCACGGTATTCAAGCATACTCAATACTGTTTTGTACTCGCTGCACATTTTACTCATATATTGAGCGATAGGATTGAGTTGCCCAAGCTGGCTAATGATATTACGGTTTAGATCAGAAAATGCTTGGCGTAGCTCGCTAGGTACAAAACCT